>CAYGUQ010000015.1:18900-23866 GCA_964352995.1 uncultured Rhodobacterales bacterium | reverse complement strand
TTGCGCGGCGGAGCAGGCCACTTCCTGCACGCCCTAGGAGGAATGCGAGCGCAGCCTTCCCGGTGCGGTCAATCTTCCAACGCTCATAAAGATCGATGCCGAGGCTTCCAAGATTGTCAGCGTTCAGTCCGACGGTCAGGAAAGGTCCTCTCCCGTGGCATCCTGCTCCGAGACGGAAGCGTCGCAGCTGATCCATGGCGCTGACGAGGATCGTCCGTGGGTCATCCACATCGACAGGAGAACCGGACGATGTACGGCCAAGTAAAACTTGATCTGCTCAAGGCCAGCCTGATGCCGGCCGGATAATCGATTGCACCGAGAACGCGACGGAGGCCTTATTGGGCGCGGATCACCAGCTCCCCGCCGACTGAGCGCCCGCACGGGTGCCAAAACGCCAAATCATGTCCGAAGAGGGCCTAAAACGCTCGATGGCAACCTTATCGTCAAATTAGTGGCAATATTAATCATTCAATGAAAAATTATTTACGCTAACTACAATCACCCCCGCTAGCTTCTACGAGCACTTGCTGAAGCCGCAGTCTGCGCAGGTGGCGCAGCCTTCGATCATGTGGAGGTTGGTGGAGCCGCAGGAGGGGCAGCCCGGGCCGCCGGGGCGTTCGCCGACGCGCAGGGCCTGCGCCTCGGGGTCCGCCTTCAGGCCGAGGCCCTCGCCTTCGAGAAAGCCGATCTCGACGAGGTGCCGCTCGATGACGCCGCCGATAGCGGCGAGGATGGAGGGCACGTAGCGCCCGCCCATCCAGGCGCCGCCGCGCGGGTCGAACACCGCCTTCAGCTCCTCTACCACGAAGCTCACGTCGCCGCCGCGGCGGAAGACCGCCGAGATCATCCGCGTGAGCGCCACGGTCCAGGCGTAGTGCTCCATGTTCTTGGAGTTGATGAATATCTCGAAGGGCCGCCGCCGGCCGCCGACGACGACGTCGTTGAGCGTGATGTAGATGGCGTGGGCGCTGTCGGGCCATTTCAGCTTGTAGGTGGCGCCGGGAAGGGCCTCGGGGCGCTGCAGCGGCTGCGCCATGTAGACGACGTCGCCGCCGGTCGCAGCCTCGCGCGAGGGCGCCTCGTCCTCCGCCGCAGGGCTGACGGCCGCGACGTCGCCCGCCGGCGCCCCCTCAGGCGCCTCGGCGGACGTCTCGGCGGGCCTGTCGGACGCGACCGACAGCACCGAGCCGGTCACGGCGTTCGGCCGGTAGGTCGTGCAGCCCTTGCAGCCGGAGGCGTAGGCGAGGCGGTAGACGTCCTTGAAGCTCTCGAAATCGATGTCGGCCGGGCAGTTGATGGTCTTGGAGATCGAGCTGTCGACATGGGCCTGCGCGGCGGCCTGCATGCGGACATGGTCGGCCGGGCTCAGCGTCTGGGCGTCGACGAACCACGCCGGCAGCGGCGCGTCGCGGCCCCTGAGGGCGCGCCACTGCGCCACGGCGTAGTCGACCACCTCCTCCTCGGTGCGGCCGCCGTCCTTCTGCAGCACCTTGCGGGTGTAGCTGGCGGCGAAGATCGGCTCCACGCCGGAGGAGACGTTGCCGGCGTAGAGCGAGATCGTGCCGGTCGGCGCGATGGAGGTCAGCAGGGCGTTGCGCAGGCCGTGCTCGGCGATCAGCGCGCGGGTCTCCGCGTCGAGGGCTGCGACATGGGGCGCGGCGAGGACCGCGTCCCGATCGAAAAGCGGGAAGGCGCCCTTCTCGCCCGCGATCCGCGCCGAGGCGCGGTAGGCCGCGCGCGAGATCAGCGCCATCCAGCGCCCGGCGAGGGCCGCCGCGCTCTCGGAGCCGTAGCGCTCCCCGACCATCAGCAGCGCGTCGGCGAGGCCCGTCACGCCGAGGCCGATGCGCCGCTTGGCGCGCGCCTCCTCCGCCTGCTGCGGCAGCGGGAAGCGCGAGGCGTCGACGACGTTGTCCATCATGCGCACGGCGTCGGCCGCGAGCGCCTCCAGCGCCGCCTCGTCGAGCGCGGCGCCCTCCGCGAAGGGCTCGGGCACGAGGCGTGCGAGGTTGATCGAGCCGAGCAGGCAGGCGCCGTAGGGCGGCAGGGGCTGCTCGCCGCAGGGGTTCGTCGCCGCGATGGTCTCGCAGTAGCTCAGGTTGTTCAGCGCGTTGATGCGGTCGATGAAGATGACGCCGGGCTCGGCCACGTCGTAGGTCGCCCGCATCATGGCGTTCCAGAGGTCGCGCGCCGGCAGCGTGCGGTAGACCCTGCCGCCGAAGACGAGCTCCCAGAGTCCGTCGGCCTCGACGGCGGCCATGAACGGGTCGGTCGCGAGCACCGAGAGGTTGAAGTTGCGCAGGCGCGCAGGGTCGCGCTTGGCCTCGATGAAGTCGAGCACGTCGGGGTGGTCGCAGCGCAGCGTCGCCATCATGGCCCCGCGCCGCGCGCCGGCCGACATGATGGTGCGGCACATCGCGTCCCAGACGTCCATGAACGAGAGCGGGCCGGAGGCGTCGGCCGCGACCCCCCGCACCGGGGCGCCCTTCGGCCGGATCGTGGAGAAGTCGTAGCCGATGCCCCCGCCCTGCTGCATCGTCAGCGCCGCCTCGCGCAGATGCGCGAAGATGCCCTCCAGCGAATCGGGCACCGTCCCCATCACGAAGCAGTTGAAGAGCGTGACGGAGCGGTCGGCCCCCGCGCCGGCGAGAATGCGCCCCGCCGGCAGGAAGCGGAAATCCTCCAGCGCGGCGTGGAAGCGCGGCGTCCAGGCCGCCGGATCGGCCTCCACCGAGGCCAGCGCCCGCGCGACGCGGGACCAGCTGTCCTCCACCGTGGCGTCGAGGGGCGCGCCCTCCTGGGACTTCAGCCGGTACTTCATGTCCCAGATCTGCGCTGAAACCGGCGCCGCGAAACGATCCATCAATCCTGCCTGTGGTTGTCTGCGCGTGAACATCCTACGAACGCGGCCGGCGCCGGTCAACGCCGGGCGCTGGCGCTCCAGACAAGGGTTCGGACATGAAACCTTTGCGTTTTCGCCGCTCTCGCGTCGCAATTCGCTGGCGTCGACGGGGCCATCTCGTCTATAGGTCTTACGACTAAAGGAGTATAAGGTCATGGCCGCCCCTGGGCAGCTGCATCTCTTGAAAATCTGCGTCGGCGCCGCCGCCGTGGAGGATCTTGAGGCGTGGCAGGCTCGGCGCGCCCCGCTCGACAGGGCAGCCGGCCGCGCAGGCGTCGCCCATGTCACGCGGATGTGGCCGCGGCGCGCGAACGAGCTGCTGGACGGCGGCTCGCTCTACTGGGTCTTCAAGGGGCTCGTTCTCGCGCGCCAGCGCATTCTGGCGCTCGAACCCGCGACTGGGGAGGACGGCGTGACGCGGTGCGCGATCGTGCTGGACGCCGAGCTCTCGCGGGTCGCACCGCAGCCGCGCCGGCCCTTCCAGGGCTGGCGCTATCTGACGTCCGCCGAGGCGCCGCCGGATCTCGGCGCCGCCGCCGAGGCGGACGCGCTGCCTTACGAGATCGAAGCGGCGCTCGCCGATATCGGCGTCACCGCCAGGAGGGCTCGCTGATGCTCGACACCGACCTCATGGACGTTCTCGGCCCGGTGCGCGACGTGCATGTCGCGGCCATCCTGGAATCGATGGCCGCCGAGCTTTCCGCCGGCGCCGACGTCGACGCCGAACCGGTGGACCGCGACGGCGAAGGGCGCATCCGCCGCCGCGCGCCGCTCGGCCTGCCAAGCCGCTGCGACCTGCGCGTGCGCCGCGAGGGCCGGATGATGACGCTGCGCGCGCTCTCCAGCCGCTGGCTCTGCTTCGACCCCATCGGCCTGCCGCTCTCCGACCGCGCGGCGGCGCGAGTGGCGCCGTTCCGCTGGGGCGCGGCGACCGTGGAGGCGCGCCACGCGCTCGACAAGCCCGACTGGACGCCGGTGCGCCTTTGGTACCTCGAATGGTTCCAGGCGCGCTTCGGCGAGGAGAGCCCCGACCTGCTCGGCGTCGTCCACGCGCTCGAAGGGCCGCAGAAGGCTCCGGACGGCTGGCGCTTCACGGTGGACCTCGGCTCGGCCTCGGTCGCGGGGTTCGTCGCGATGCTGCACGCCTTCGGCTCGACGGGCTGCGCGGACATCCGCGTCGGCGAGGCGGCGATCGCCGTCTGACCCGCGCCCGCGCCTCCGCATCTCCCCGGCGTCGCGCCTGCGGCGCGACGTGCGGCAGTAGCGCCCCCTGAGACAGTTGAACGCGCATCGGAGGCTCGCGCCCGCCTTGTGACGCCCCCACCCGTTCGGGTAGTTTCCTATCGGAAACAGGAGGCGCGATCCGATGGCCCACCCTCAGTCGATGCGTCCGCAGGCCGACGAGGGCGCCGCGCCGCCCGCCGGCGCGGCCCCGCGCGAGACGCCGCTGGCGGCGCTGCATGCGCGGCTGGGCGGCGCAATGGTCGACTTCGCGGGCTGGTCGCTGCCGGTGCGCTACCCCGCCGGCACCCTCGCCGAGCACGCCGCATGTCGCGAGGGCGCCGCCCTCTTCGACGTCTCGCACATGGGGCAGCTGCGGCTTGATGCGCCGGGCGGGGCGACGGCGGCGGCTCAGGCGCTGGAGGCGCTCTGCCCCGGAGGTCTCGCGACGCTGAAGCCCGGCGCCGCGCGCTACACCCAGCTCACCAACGAAGCCGGCGGCGTGATCGACGACCTGATCGTCAGCCACGCCGGCGACAGCCTCTTCGTCGTCGTCAACGCCGCGCGGCGCGAGGCGGACCTTGCGCGCCTCGCCGATGCGCTCGACCCCGACGTCGGCGTGACGCAGCTCGACCGCGCGCTGCTGGCGGTGCAGGGGCCGCAGGCGGCGGCGCTCGTCGGCGGACTGGTCCCGGAAGCGTCGGCGCTGCGTTTCATGGAAACCGCAGAGGCCGCGTGGCGCGGCGAGACGCTGCGGCTGTCGCGCCTCGGCTACACCGGCGAGGACGGGTTCGAGGTGTCGCTGCCGGCCGACGCAGCGGAAAGCTTCGCCGAGGCGCTCAT
>CAYGUQ010000015.1:18614-18890 GCA_964352995.1 uncultured Rhodobacterales bacterium | reverse complement strand
GCCGCCGGCGCCGCCCCCGCCGGGCTCGGCGCGCGCGACACGCTGCGGCTTGAGGCCGGGCTGCCGCTCTGGGGCCATGAGCTCGACGAGACCACGACGCCGGTGGAGGCCGGGCTCGGCTGGTCGATCCCGAAGCGCCGGCGCGAGGCCGCGGACTTCCCCGGCGCCGCGATCATCCTGCGCCAGCTGGCCCAGGGCCCGGCGCGCCGCGTCGTCGGCGTGCGCCCCGAGGGCGGCGCCCCGGCGCGGGAGGGCACGGTCGTCACGGCCGGCGGC
>CAYGUQ010000015.1:0-18604 GCA_964352995.1 uncultured Rhodobacterales bacterium | reverse complement strand
GCTACGGCCCCACCGTCGGCGGTCCGGTCGCGATAGCCTACGTCGCCGCCGCCTGCGCCGAACCCGGAACCGCGCTCGAACTCGTCGTGCGCGGCAAGCCGCGCCCCGCCGGCGTGGTCCCCCTGCCCTTCGTCCCCCACCGGTATTTTCGCGGAGCCTGAGAATGACCACCTACTACACCGAAGATCACGAGTGGCTCAGCGTCGAGGGCGACGTCGCGACCGTGGGCGTCACCGCCCATGCGGCGAAGCAGCTGGGCGACGTGGTGTTCGTCGAGATGAAGGAGCCCGGCGCGACGGTCGCCAAGGGCGACGAATGCGGAACGGTCGAGTCGGTCAAGGCGGCCTCGGAGATCTACGCCCCGGCCTCGGGCGAGATCGTGGAGGTCAACGCCGGCCCGGTCGACGACCCCGCCAGCCTGAACGCCGACCCCGAGGGCGCGGCGTGGCTCTGCCGCATCCGCCTCAGCGACGCAGGCGAGCTCGCCGGGCTGATGGATCGCGCCGCCTATGACGCCCTGATCGGAGCCTGAGCCCATGCCGACGCCAGAGCATTTCACCGCCCGCGCCGACGCGCTCGGCCTCGACGACGCGCCCCGCGCGCCGTTGAGCGCGCTGGAGGACGGCGCGGCCTTCGCGCGCCGCCACATCGGCCCCGACGCGGCCGAGGTCGAGACGATGCTGAAGGGACTCGGCTCGCCCACGCTCGGCGCGCTGATCGACGAGACCGTGCCCGCCTCGATCCGCCTGCGCCGGCCGCTGAACCTGCCCGAGCCGCTGACCGAGCAGCAGGCGCTCGCAAAGCTGCGCGAGATGGCCGACGCCAACGTCGTCGCCCAGCCGATGATCGGCATGGGCTATCACGGAACCCACACGCCGCCCGTGATCCTGCGCAACGTGCTGGAGAATCCGGGGTGGTACACCGCCTACACGCCCTATCAGGCCGAGATCAGCCAGGGGCGGCTGGAGGCGCTGCTGACCTTCCAGCAGATGACCATGGACCTGACCGGCTTCGACCTCGCCAACGCCTCGCTGCTCGACGAGGCGACCGCGGCGGCCGAGGCGATGACGATGGCGCATCGCGTCGCGAAGTCGAAGGCGGACGGCTTCTTCGTGGACGCCGACACCCACCCGCAGACCATCGCCGTGCTGCGCACCCGCGCCGAGCCGCTGGGCCTGCGCGTGATCGTCGGCGAGCCCGGAGCGCTGGCGCCGGCGGACGTCTTCGGCGCGCTGCTGAGCTACCCCGGCTCCTCCGGCGCCATCCGCGACTGGCGCGCGACCATCGCGGCGCTGCACGAGGCCGGCGCGCTGGCGATCATGGCGACCGACCTGCTGGCGCTGACGCTGCTGACGCCGCCCGCCGCGCTCGGCGCCGACGCCGCGATCGGCTCGGCGCAGCGCTTCGGCGTGCCGATGGGCTTCGGCGGGCCCCATGCTGCCTTCTTCGCGACGCGCGAGGCCCACAAGCGCGCCTGCCCCGGCCGCATCATCGGCGTTTCGCGCGACGCCGAGGGCCGCCCGGCGCTGCGCATGGCGCTGCAGACCCGCGAGCAGCACATCCGCCGCGACAAGGCGACCTCGAACATCTGCACGGCGCAGGCGCTGCTCGCGGTGATGGCCGCCTGCTACGCCGTCTGGCACGGGCCTGAGGGGCTGACGCGCATCGCCCGGCGCACGAGCCGCCTCGCCGCCATCGCCGCCGAAGGGCTGCGCCGCGCGGGCGTTGCGGTCCCCGAGACGGGCTTCTTCGACACGGTGACGGCGCAGGCGGCCGACGCCGCAGCCGTCGCCGACCGCGCAGAGGCGGAGGGGCTGCTGCTGCGCCGCGTCTCCCACGACCGGCTGGCCTTCTCCTTCGACGAGACCACGACGCGCGCGCATGTCGAGGCGCTGTGGCGCGCCTTCGGCGCCAGCGCCAGCGTCGACGCGCTGGACGCGGAGGTCGGCGACCCGATCCCCGAAGCGCTGCGCCGCCGCGCGCCGTTCCTTGAGCATCCCGTCTTCCACGCCTGCCGGTCGGAGACGCAGATGCTGCGCTGGCTGCTCAGGCTGCAGGGCCGCGACATCGCGCTCGACCGCGCGATGATCCCCTTGGGCTCCTGCACCATGAAGCTGAACGCGACGGCCGAGATGATCCCGATCACCTGGCCGGGCTTCGCCGACATCCACCCCTTCGCGCCCGCCGCCCACACGCGGGGCTACCGCAGGCTCTTTGTGGAGCTGGAGGCGCAGCTGCGCGAGATCACCGGCTTCGACGCGGTGTCGCTCCAGCCCAACGCCGGCAGTCAGGGCGAATACGCCGGGCTTCTGGCGATCCGCGGCTGGCACCGGAGCCGCGGCGAGGGCGCGCGCGACGTCTGCCTCATTCCCGGCTCGGCCCACGGCACCAACCCCGCCTCGGCGGTCATGGCCGGCATGAAGGTGGTGCTCGTCGCCTGCGACGCGCGCGGCGACATCGACCTCGACGACCTGCGCGCCAAGGCCGAGGCCAACGCCGACCGGCTCGCCGCGCTCATGGTCACCTACCCCTCCACCCATGGCGTGTTCGAGGCCGGCATCGTGGAGGTCTGCGAGATCGTCCACGCCCATGGCGGGCAGGTCTACATGGACGGCGCCAACCTCAACGCGCTGGTCGGGCTGGCGCGGCCGGCCGACATCGGGGCCGACGTCTGCCACATGAACCTGCACAAGACCTTCTGCATCCCCCATGGCGGCGGCGGCCCCGGCGTCGGGCCGATCGGCGTGAAGGCGCATCTGGCGCCATTCCTGCCGGGCCACCCGGTCGAGGCGCCGAACGCGGCCGACGGCGCGGTGGGCGGCGCCCATGGCGGCGGCGCGGTCGCTGCGGCGCCGTGGGGTTCGGCGCTGATCCTGCCGATCTCCTGGGCCTATGTCGCGATGATGGGCGCGGCGGGCCTGAAGCGGGCCACCGAGGTCGCGATCCTCAACGCCAACCACATCGCGCGGCGGCTCGGCGCGCATTTCCCGGTGGTCTACGCCGGCGAAGGCGGGCGCGTCGCGCACGAGTGCATCCTCGACCTGCGCGAGATCAAGGCGCGCGCGGGCGTCGGCGTCGAGGACGTCGCCAAGCGCCTCGTCGACTACGGCTTCCACGCCCCGACAATGAGCTGGCCGGTGCCCGAGACGCTGATGATCGAGCCGACGGAGAGCGAGAGCCTCGCGGAGCTGGACCGCTTCTGCGACGCGATGATCGCCATCCGCGAGGAGATCGCGGCGGTCGAACGCGGCGAGTTCGCCGTCGCCGACAGCCCGCTGCGCCATGCGCCCCACACCGAAGAAGCCGTCCTCGGCGAGCGCTGGGAGCGCGCCTATCCCCGGCGCATGGGCGCGGCGCCCGCGTCGTCGCAGGGCGTGGACAAGTACTGGCCGCCCGTCGCGCGCGTCGACAACGTCGCCGGCGACCGCGCGCTGGTCTGCGGCTGCCCGCCGATCGACGCCTACGCGGAAGCCGCGGAGTAGCGCGGCGGCTTCCGAAGACGACGCGCCCCGGTGGCTCGGCCGGGGCGCGTCCCTTTCGCCGCCGCCGCGATGCCCCTGCCCCGGCGGCGGCCTGCCCGCGGCCGCTCGGCTGCAGCCTACGCGCGCCGCCGGAACGCAAAACGGCTCCGGCGTTTCCGCCGGAGCCGTTCCGCAGCGCCGCTCCCGCTAGGAAGCGAAGCGCCTCGTATCAGTCGGTCAGCTGCAGGTTCGCCGCCGATTCGCGGCCGTCGCGGCCACGCTCGAGATCGAAGGTGACCTTCTGGCCGTCATTGAGCGAGTTGAGACCCGCGCGCTCGACGGCGGAGATGTGGACGAAAACGTCCTTGGAGCCGCCATCGGGCTGGATGAAGCCGAAGCCTTTGGTGGCGTTGAACCATTTCACGGTGCCGGTGGCCATCGTGTGTCTTCCCTTACGTATTTCCGCCCGCGAGAGTGCGGCGGCATGAGCCTCAGTCAGAGCAAGATCGTGCGACTGAGATCCGGGTGAGGGAGACAGCGAAGCGACTTGAGCGATTGGACTGCGTAGGATATGCGCGCAATGGCCCCGAAATGCAAGCCTCGCGCGCGAAACCGGCTCATGCTCAACCGCAGCGCGGCTCAGGCGCGCGCCGCCGTTTCGGGCCCGGCCGCGGCGTCGACCGTGGACGCCTCCAGCCGCGCGCTCTCCCAGGCCAGCATCGCGCGCTTGACGTCGAGCCCCCAGTGATAGCCGCCCAGCGCCCCCGACGCCCTGAGCGCCCGGTGACAGGGGATGAGCCAGCTTATCGGGTTGCGCCCCACCGCCGTGCCGACCGCGCGCACCGCCTTCGGCGCGCCGATGGCCCGCGCGATCTCGCCGTAGGTGACGACATGGCCCGACGGCACGGCGAGCAGCGCCTCCCACACCTTGATCTGGAACGGCGCGCCCAGCGGGGCGAGCGCGACCTCGCCGCCGCCGAACGCGGCCCTGACCCACGCCTCCAGCCGCTCCGGCGCCTCGACGAAAGACGCCGCGGGCCAGCGGCCGCGCATGTCCGCCAGCGCGGCGGCCTCCCCCGTCTCGGCGGCGAAGGCGAGACCGCAGAGACCGCGCGCGGCGCCCATCGCCAGCGCCGGCCCGAACGGGCTGTCGAACCAGCCGAAGGCGATCTCCAGCCCCTCGCCGCGGCGCGCGTAGTCTCCGGGGCTCATCGCCTCCCACCGCACGAAAAGGTCGTGGAGGCGACCGGGCGAGGAGAGGCCCGTCTCCAGCGTCGCGTCCAGCACCGTGGCGCGCTCCGCCAGCAGGCGGCGGGCGTGGTCGAGCGTGAGGTATTGCAGGTAGCGCTTGGGGCTCACCCCCACCCAGGCGCTGAAGACGCGCTGGAAGTGGGTGGGCGACAGGCCGATATGCGCCGCCACGGCCTCGAGCGACGGCTGCGCGTCAGCGTGCTCGGCGATGTACTTGAGCGCCGCCCCCATCAGCTCGTACTGGAAGGCGGCGGCCTGCGGCTGGGCTGTCATCGTGCGGCTCCATCGATTGACGAGGACGCCATGCTATCGCGCAGCCCACGCCGCCCCGCCACCCGGTTCCTGCGCCGCCTGCTCGCGCCAGGGAGGCGGCGCCGCGCGGCCTCAGGCGGCCGGCGCCATCGGCGGGGCCTTGACCTCGCCGCCTTCGCGCGAGAGCAGCTGCGCCCAGACCGCCGCGCCGATCGCCGCGCCGGCCAGCGGCGCCAGCCAGAAGAGCCAGAGCTGGCCGAGCGCGCCGGTCTCGGCGAAGAACGCCACGGCCGTCGAGCGGGCCGGGTTGACCGACGTGTTCGTCACCGGGATCGAGATGAGGTGGATCAGCGTCAGTCCCAGCCCGATCGCGATGGGCGCGAAACCCGCCGGCGCCGTCGGCGACGTCGCGCCGAGGATGACGACGAGGAACGTCGCCGTCAGCACGACCTCGATGACGAGGGCCGCCGCCATCGAGTATCCGCCGGGAGACAGCGCGCCGTAGCCGTTCGACGCGAAGCCGCCGGGCGTCCAGCCGGCCTGACCCGACGCGACGAGATAGAGCACGAAGGCCCCCGCCACGCCGCCCGCCACCTGCGCCATCGCGTAGAAGGGCAGATCGCTCCACGAGAAGCGGCCGGCGATCGCGAGGCCGAGCGAGACCGCTGGGTTGAAGTGCCCGCCCGAGACGCCGCCGACGGCGTAGGCCATCGTCAGCACGGTGAGCCCGAACGCCAGCGAGACGCCGACGAAACCGATGCCCATGGCGGGAAATCCTGCGGCGAGGACGGCGCTGCCGCAGCCGCCGAAGACAAGCCAGAACGTGCCGATGAACTCGGCGGAGAGTTTGCGGTTCATGACGCGCAGTCCCCTGAATGCGCGCGACGCCCATGGCGTCGTCGACGCAGCCCCCTGAAGCGCCCGCTCGCGGGCGCCGCCAGGTCTCGGCGGCGGCTCGTCGGGCCGCCGGCAGTCTAGCACGGCGGCGTCGCCGGCGAGGAGCCATCGGCGTTCGGGCTGCGGCCATGACGTCGCAGCGCCCTCAATCCCGCGCCGCCGACGCCCCCTGCAGGAAGGCGGGCGGGCACGGCGCGTTCAGGGCGATCCAGCCGCCGCCGGCGGGATGGCGCAGCGACAGCCGCGCGGCGTGCAGCATCAGCCTCGGCGCGGCCGCCTGCGCGCGCTCCGGCGCATAGAAGGGGTCGCCAAGAATGGGCAGCCCGATCTCCGCCAGATGGAGGCGGAGCTGATGGCTGCGCCCCGTGTAGGGCCTCAGCGCGAGCAGCGAGGCGCCGTCGTCGCGCAGGAGGACGCGCCATCGGGTGCGCGAGGGCCGACCGGTCTCGCGGCAGATCTTCTGCAGCGGGCGGCGATCCCAGTCGGAGGCGATCGGCAGGTCTACGACGCCGGCGTCGCGGTCCGGCGCGCCGTCGACGCGGGCGAGATAGGTCTTGCGCGCGATGCGCCGCTCGAACTGGAGGCCGAGATGGCGCTGCGCACGGCGGTTGCGCGCGAAGACGATCACGCCCGAGGTCGCCATGTCGAGCCGGTGGACCAGCAGCGCCCCCGGCCAGGCGGCCTTCACGCGGCTCTCCAGCGAGTCGGCGCGCTCAGGGTCCCGCCCCGGCACGGTGAGCAGGCCTTCGGGCTTGTCGAAGGCGAGCAGGTCGTCGTCGGCGTGAATCGGCGCGGCGAGGCCCTGCGGCGGCGCGTAGTGGAAGGTGTGCCCGTTCATGGCGCGGACATCGGCCGAAGGGGCTGCCGCCGTCAAGGCGCGCGCGGCGCGCGCCGCGCGAAAGAAAGCCGCCCGGAGGTTTCCCCCCGGGCGGCGCTCACTGTCCCGGTATGATTTCGGCTCAGGCCGAGATCACATCATGCCGTCCATGCCGCCCATGCCGCCCATGCCGCCGCCCATGCTCTGGCCCTTCGGCTCGGGCTTCTCGGCGACCATGGCTTCGGTGGTGATCAGCAGGCCGGCCACCGAGGCGGCGTCCTGCAGCGCGGTGCGCACGACCTTGGCGGGGTCGATGATGCCGGCCTTCATGAGGTCGCCGTAGACTTCGTTCTGCGCGTCGAAACCGAAGTTCTTGTCGGTCGACTCGCGGACCTTGCCGGCCACCACGGCGCCGTCGACGCCGGCGTTCTCGGCGATCTGGCGCAGCGGCTGCTCAAGCGCGCGGCGCACGATGGCGACGCCCGCCTTCTGGTCCTCGTTGTCGCCGTGAAAGCCCTCGAGCACCTTGCCGGCATGGACGAGGCACACGCCGCCGCCGGGGACGACGCCTTCCTGCACCGCGGCGCGGGTCGCGTTCAGCGCGTCGTCGACGCGGTCCTTGCGCTCCTTCACCTCGACCTCGGTCGAGCCGCCGACGCGGATGACCGCGACGCCGCCCGCGAGCTTGGCCAGACGCTCCTGGAGCTTCTCACGGTCGTAGTCCGAGGTGGTCTCCTCGATCTGCGCCTTGATCTGGGCGACGCGCGCCTCGATCTCGGACTTCTCGCCATGACCGTCGACGATGGTGGTGTCGTCCTTCGTCAGGCGGATCTTCTTGGCGGTGCCGAGCATGTCGAGGCCGACGTTCTCGAGCTTCATGCCGAGGTCGTCGGAGATCACCTGGCCGCCGGTCAGGATCGCGATGTCCTGCAGCATGGCCTTGCGGCGGTCGCCGAAGCCGGGGGCCTTCACCGCGGCGATCTTCAGGCCGCCGCGCAGCTTGTTGACGACGAGCGTGGCGAGCGCCTCGCCCTCGACGTCCTCGGCGATGATCAGGAGCGGCTTCTGCGTCTGGATGACGGCTTCGAGCAGCGGCACCATCGGCTGCAGCGAGGAGAGCTTCTTCTCGTGCAGGAGGATGTAGCAGTCCTCAAGCTCCGCCACCATCTTGTCGGCGTTGGTGATGAAGTAGGGCGAGAGGTAGCCGCGGTCGAACTGCATGCCCTCGACGGTCTCGAGCTCGAACTCCATCGACTTCGACTCTTCGACGGTGATCACGCCCTCGTTGCCGACGGTCTGCATCGCCTCGGCGATCTTGTCGCCGATGATCTTCTCGCCGTTGGCCGAGATGGCGCCGACCTGGGCGACCTCGTCGGAACCCGACACGTCGCGCGCCATCGCCTTGATCTCGGCGACGACCTTGAGCACCGCGGCGTCGATGCCGCGCTTCAGGTCCATCGGGTTCATGCCGGCGGCGACCGCCTTCATGCCCTCGACCATGATCGACTGCGCCAGAACGGTCGCGGTCGTGGTGCCGTCGCCGGCCTCGTCGTTGGTCTTCGAGGCCACTTCGCGCACCATCTGGGCGCCCATGTTCTCGAACTTGTCGGAGAGTTCGATCTCCTTGGCGACCGACACGCCGTCCTTCGTGATGCGCGGGGCGCCGAAGGACTTGTCGAGCACAACGTTGCGGCCCTTCGGACCGAGCGTCACGCGCACCGCGTTGGCGAGCGTGTTGACGCCCTTCATCATGCGGTCGCGGGCGTCGGAGGAGAACTTGACGTCTTTAGCAGCCATGTGAGCAGCTCCTTTTGAGTGGGGAAGGAAGGATTACGCGGCCTTCTTGGCCGCGGCGCCGCCCTCGACGATGCCGAGGATGTCGCTTTCCTTCATGATCAGCAGGTCTTCGCCGTCGATCTTCACTTCCGTGCCCGACCACTTGCCGAACAGGATGCGGTCGCCGGCCTTGACGCCCATGGGGATCAGCTCGCCGCTGTCCTTGCGGGCGCCTTCTCCCACGGAGATGACCTCGCCCTCCTGGGGCTTCTCCTTGGCGGTGTCGGGGATGATCAGGCCGCCGGCGGTCTTGGCGTCGCCCTCGATGCGCCGAACCAGCACGCGGTCATGCAGAGGCTTGAAGTTCATGGGTCTGTCGCTCCCTTATACGTAGCGCCACGAAGCCGGCGGCTGCGCCGCCAGCCCTGTTAGCACTCACTCGGAGCGAGTGCTAACGCGTGGTGCAGATAGGCCCTGGCGCAGGCTGCGGTCAAGGGGGATGCGGCGGCCGGGATCGACGAAATTTCGCCGCGCCGCCAGCGCGGCGGCGCGGAAGCTCGGAGCCCGACCCGAAACGGAGTTTCGGGTCGGGCCCTCAGGCCCAGACGGCGGCGAAGAGGCAGGCCGCCGCGCCCAGCGTCAGCGGCAGGCGCAGCTGCGGCCACCAGGCGGGCGCGCCGCCCTCCGCCGTTAGCCTCAGGTCCATGACGTAGAGGATGAGCAGACCGAGCCCCAGCATCTCCTTCTCGAAGGGCGGCGGCAGCATCAGCGCGACCCAGGCCCAGAGCGACGGCGCCACGGCCCAGGCGAGCGTCCGCAGCTCCGGCCCCCGGCCCAGCCCGGCGGCGGCGAAGCCCCACCGGCAGCCCCCCATGAAGGCCAGGATCGTCGCCCCGTAGTAGGCGAGCGCCTTGAGCACGGTGGCGCTCCATGATTCGGGGCCGACGAGCGCCAGCGCGGCGAGCCCGGCGAAGGGGATCAGCCCCGCCAGCCCGAGCATCCGGGCGGCGTCGGGCACGTCGCCCATGAAGCGGCGGCGACCGGCCATCACAGCACCTCCGCGATTTCCGGGATCGTCTTCCACGCCGGCGTCGGCTGCGGCGCGTCGGCGCTCGGCACATGCCGCGAGGGCGCGACCTCGACCATGTGGGGGACGTAGCGCGGGCAGTTCGGAAACACCTGCCGGATCGCGACCGACACGATCCGCTGCGCCCCCGGCCAGTCGCCCATCGCGGGGTGGTCGTCATGCACCGTCGCCGCGCCGTTCACCCGCAGGCGGAGGTAGAGCGCGCCCTGCCCCTCCTCGGCGCCGAAGCGCATGAAGAGCAGCCCGACATTGGGATTGGCCGCGACGTTGCCGAGCGAGCGGTGCATCCGGTTGCCGTCATAGTCGGGAAACAGGAGCTCCCGCGGCGAGACGACCCGCACGAAGCCGGGGGCGCCGCCCTTGAACGAGCAGTCGGTCATAGCGCCGGAGGAGGTGGCGAGGAAGAAGAACGGCAGCGCCTCGATGAAGGCGGCGAACTCGTCGTTCAGCGCGTCGGCGCCGACGAGCTCGACGATGCGGTCCGCGACGGCGCGGCTTCCGTAGCGGTCCTGCAGGGCGCGCTGCCCCTCGTGAAACATCTCCATCGCATCCCCCGTCATGCCTCGGCGCTGGATCGCCGCGCGCGCGCCCTATCTGATGGCGCATGGAACAGGACCGCGCCACCCCGATCGATCCCGCCGCCGCCGCAGAGGTCTTCTACGATGGAGGCTGCCCGCTGTGCCGCGCCGAGATCGCCCAGTATCGCCGGATGCGCGGCGGCGAGGCGATCGGCTGGCGCGACGTCGCCGCCGGCGAGGCGCCGCCCGAGATCGCGCCGGAGCAGGCGCTGGCGCGGTTCCACGCCCGGCGCGCCGACGGCGAACTCGTCTCGGGCTTCCGCGCCTTTCTCGCCGTCTGGCGGGCGAACCCGCGCCTGTCGCCGCTCGCGCGGGCGCTGGACCGGGCGCCCTTCACCTGGGTCGGCGAGGCGGCCTATCGGCTGTTTCTGCGCCTGCGCCCGCTCTGGCGGCGTCAGCCGCCCGGCGCCGGCCGCGGCGGTATCGCGTAGGTCACCGCGGCGTGGGCGACCGGCCCGTCGTCGCGCCCGTCGGACCAGATCGTCGCCTCGCCCACGCTCAGCACCCGGCCGAGGCGCAGGATGCGCGCCTCGCAGACGAGGTCGGCAGCCGGCGGCTTGGCGAGGAAGTTGATCGTCAGCGAGGTCGTCACGGTCAGCGCCTCGCGCCCGATCATCGCCAGCGTCGCGACGTAATAGGCGCAGTCGGCCAGCGTGAACATCGACGGGCCCGAAACCGTGCCGCCGGGGCGCAGACGGCTCTCGTCCACCGGCATGCGCAGCCGCGCCGACATCGGGCCCACGGCCTCGATGATCATCTGGCCGCGCACCTGCGGAAACACCTCGTCGAGGAAGGCCGAAAGCTCCTCCACCCCCATCACCGGCTCACGCGCCATTTCCCGCCCTCCCCGCTTGCGTTACCGTCACGCCTAGACCGGCTCGGGGGAGGATGACCATGGCTGACGGCGCGGCGCAGGAAGCGGTTCTGCTGAGGGAAGACGCGGGGCGCGTGGCGACGCTGACGCTCAACCGCCCCGCGGCGCTCAACGCGCTGTCGGAGGGGCTGCTCGCGGCGCTCCAGGCCGAGTTCGACGCGCTCTCGACCGACGATGCGGTGCGCGTCGTCATCCTGCGCGGCGCCGGGCGCGCGTTCTGCGCCGGCCACGACCTGCGGGAGATGGAGAAGGGCCGCGCCGCGCCCGACCGGGGCCGGGCCTACTACAACGCGCTCTTCGCCCAGTGCGGCCGCATGATGACCTCGATCCGCCGGCTGCCGCAGCCGGTCATCGCGCAGGTTCACGGCCTCGCGACGGCCGCCGGCTGCCAGCTCGTCGCGTCCTGCGACATGGCGGTGGCGGCGGAGGACGCGCGCTTCGGCGTCAACGGCGTCAACATCGGGCTGTTCTGCTCCACGCCGATGGTGGCGCTCAGCCGCAACATTCCCGCCAAGCACGCCTTCGAGATGCTGACGACCGGCGAGTTCCTCGGCGCGCCGCGGGCGCGCGAGGCCGGCCTCGTCAACCGCCTCGCCGCGCCGGAGGCGCTGGAGGACGAGACGCGCGCGCTGGCCGAGACCGTCGCCGCCAAGCTCTCCAGCGCCGTCTCGGTCGGCAAGCGCGCCTTCTACGAGCAGATGGAGATGACGCTCGACGCCGCCTACGCCCACACCGGGCGCGTGATGGCGGAGAACATGATCCACCGGGACACCGCCGAGGGCGTCGCGGCCTTCATCGAGAAGCGCAAACCGAACTGGTCCTGAGCGCGCCGGCCTTCAGAACACGACGTCGAGCGACACGAAGGGCCCCGTGAGCGTCATGTCGAGCAGAAGGTCGTCCTCGTCGAAGTCGACGGCGAGGTGGCGGTAGCCGGCGGCGGCGGTGAAGGTCTCGTCGATCCGCCAGCCCAGCCGCGCGACCGCCTCGAACTGGAAATCAGACCCGACGCCGAAGCCGCCCACGTCGCCCATGACCTGCGCCGAGAGCCTTTCCGTCAGGGCGTAGGTCGCCCGCGCGCCGACGATCGGATCGACCCAGCTCTTGTTCGTCGACGCCTTGGGCAGATTGGCGAAATCGACGCCGGCGTCGAGCGTCCAGAACCGCGCGCCCGCCAGCGCCTCGATACGCGCGCGCCCGTCGTCGTGCAGCGCGTAGACGCCGGCGAGCGAGGCCATGACGCCTTCCACATCGAGCTTTGCGGAGACGAGGCCGCCGGGGCCGGACGCTCTCTCGCCCAGGTTCAGGTAGTTGAATTCGCCGAGGATGGCGAAGTCGCCGCGGCGCGCCTCGCCCGTCAGCAGCAGCGCGCCTTCGAGGATGTCGAGCACCGAGGTTGAGGTCTCGGCGGGCGGGTCGCGGCCGATGGCGACCGAGGCGTCGAGCGCCGGCGCCCAGACATAGGGCGTGACGCGGAAGCTCCACCCGGCGTCCTGCGCGGCCGCCGCCCCCGCGCAGAGGCACAGGCACGCGGCGATGACGCCGCGCAAACCGTCGATCATGCAGCATCTCCCCAACCGTCGCGCCTCGGGCTCGACGCTAGCCGCCGCGCCGGAGCGGTGTCGACATGAAACATCCGCTGCGGCTCAGCCGCGGACGGAGACCTCGGCCGGATAGGCGCCGACGAAGCGCGCCCGCAGCACCACCGCGAAGGTCAGCAGCGCCCCCGCCTGGTGGAAGATGGCGTACTCCAGCGGCGCGGCGTGCATGACCGTCACGACGCCCCAGACCATCTGCGCCCAGATCGCGAGCGCGGCGAAGGCCGCCCAGCGCCGAGGCTGGGCGAAGGCGAGCCAGAGCAGCGCGAGCGCGGCCAGGGCGTAGCCTGCGACGCGGTGGTTGAACTGCGTCAGCGCGTGGCCCTCGATCAGGTTCCGCCAGACCGGCGACAGGTCGAAGGCCTCCGGCGGCAGGATCGCGCCGTCCATCAGCGGCCAGTCGATGTAGCCGCGCCCGGCGTCGTTGCCCGCCACCAGCGCGCCCAGCACGATCTGCGCGAAGCACAGCGCCACCAGCGCCCCCGACCAGAGCATCTGCCCCGGCAGCCGGCGGCGTCGCGCCTGAAGCTGAGCCCATTCCGGCCGCATCAGCCGCCACGCCGGCCACAGCAGCATTCCCAGAATGAGGAAGGCGAGCGAGAGGTGCAGGGCGAGCCGGTAGGGCGCCACCGAGACGAGGGTGGAGCCCTCCTCGACGCCGCTCTGCACCATCCACATCCCCGCGACCGCCTGGACCCCGCCCAGCAGCCCCGGCGCGACGACCGGCCACAGATAGCCAGAGGGCAAAAGGCGCGCGGCCAGCAGCGCCGCCAGCCCGACCAGCCAGACCAGCCCGATCACGCGGCCGAACTGGCGGTGGCCCCACTCCCACCAGTAGATCGGCTTGAAGTCCTCCACCGTCATCCACGAATTCAGCGCGCGGTACTGCTCGGTGGTCTGGTACTTGGCGAACTCCTCGGCCCAGTCGGCGTCGGTCAGCGGGGGTATCGCCTCCAGCACGGGGTGCCAGCTCACCATCGAGAGGCCGCTGTCCGTCAGGCGCGTCATGCCCCCCACCAGCACCATCGCGCAGACGAGCGCGGCGAGCATGAAGAGCCACAGCGCCGTCAGCCGCCGGCCGCGCGCCTTGCGCTTCTCCGCCGCGCCGGGAACCGGAGCGGCCTTCGCCGCGTCGGCGCGGCTGCCGCCGACTTCCTCGAAGATCGCGCGCGGTCTGGCGGCTTGGCGGGCCATGACGATGCTTCCACGGTTGCTGAACGCCTCGGCAGATAGCCGCCGAGCCGCCGAGGGGCAAGCGCGGGCCGACGTCGCCGCAGGCGGTCGCCGCCCGGCGCCGGCGCAACGGCGCCGGGCGCCCCGGCGACCGGTCCGGATTGATCGCAATTGATTTCGGCCCGCCATCCTGCCATGACGGCCGCACAGATCATCACAGGGAGCGCCGCATGTCCGGCCACGTCATCGCCCCGCCCGCCGTCGTCGCGGCGCCCATCCACGGCTCGGATGAGACCTTCCCGGTCCGACGCGTCTACTGCATCGGGCGCAACTACGCCGCCCACGCGATCGAGATGGGGCACGACCCCGACCGCGAGCCGCCGTTCTTCTTCCAGAAGAACCCCGACAACCTCGATTTCACCGGCGAGTTTCCCTACCCGGAGAAGACCTCCGACGTGCATCACGAGATCGAACTGATCGTCGCGCTCGGCAAGGGCGGCCGCAACATCCCGCTCGACAAGGCCATGGACTGCGTGTGGGGCTACGGCGTCGGGCTCGACATGACGCGCCGCGACCTGCAGGGCGAGGCCAAGAAGATGGGCCGGCCCTGGGAGGTCGGGAAAGCCTTCGAACGCTCCGCCCCGATGGGCAAGCTGAAGCCCGCCAGCCAGATCGCCGACCCGACGAAGGGCAAGGTGATCCTCAAGGTCAACGGCGCGGTGAAGCAGGAGGGCGACCTCAACCAGCTCATCTGGAAGATCCCCGAGATGATCTCCTACCTCTCGGACTATTTCGAACTGGCGCCGGGCGACGTGATCATGACCGGCACGCCCTCCGGCGTCGGCCCGGTCGTGAAGGGCGACGTGATGGAGGCCCATGTCGAGGGCGTCGACGACGTCACCGTCACCGTCGTCTGAGCCGAAGGCCGCCCGCGCCGCTCATCGGCTGAGCGCGGGCAGCACTTTCTCGCGAACCGTGGCGATGTGAGCCCGCATCGCCGCGGCGGCCTCCGCGGCGTCGCGCCGGGCGATGGCCTCCACGATGGCCTCGTGCTGGGCGAAGCTGAAATGGTCGGCGGGCGGGCGCTGCGTCTCGCGCCGCTGCGACCAGACGATGGTGCGGCGCACCACGTTCAGCGTCTCGAACAGATGCATCAGAAGCTTGTTGCGCGCGGCGCCGGCGACCGCGTGATGGAAGAGGTTGTCGCGCGCCTCGTAGCCGCGCCAGTCGCCCGCCTCGACGCAGCGGCGCGAGCGGACGCGCAGCGCCTCGATGTCGGCGGGCGTGGCGCGGACCGCGGCTATGCGGGCGAGCTCCGGCTCCAGGGCGAGCCGCGCCTCCATCACCTGCGCCGGGCTGACGAGCCCTCCCAGATAGGCCACATCGTCCATGTTGAGCACCGGGCGGGCGCCGATGAAGGTGCCGCGGCCGACATGGCGCCAGATCAATCCCTCGCGCTCGAGCGCCGCCAGCGCCCGCCTCAGCGGCGCCCGACCCACGCCGAAACTCGCCGCAAGGCTGCGCTCCGGCGGCAGGCGCTCGTTGTGGTCGAAGCCCTCGGCCGCGATGTAATCGCGCAGGCGCTGCTCCAGCGCCGCCTCGGACGACTCGTCCATGGCCAACCAATCCCTTTATTGGTCCGGCGGAACTCCTGTAGCCCGCCGCGATTCGAGAGTAGCGTCGATCAATAAGCAGGCGCCGACCGGCCGACGGCAATCGACGACGTCGTGGGCCGAGGAAGCGCAAACTGCGAAAAAGGCGCGAAGGCGCCGAGGAAACGGCACACGGGGAGGACGACACGATGCGTCTGGCGTCGCTCGAAGCGGGGGGTCGCGCCGCGCCCTCCGTGGTTCTGGAAAACGGCGATTATCTTCGTCTCGATCTCGCGGCGGCCGCCGCCGGGCTGAGCGGGGACGTCCGCGCGGCCTTCGAGGGCGAAGGGCTCATCCCCCTCATCGCGACGGGCCCCGCGGCGCTCGACGCCGCCCGAAAACTCGCCGGATCGCCCGCCGAGGCGGCCCGCGTTCCGGCGGGATCGGCGCGGCTGCTGGCGCCGATCCCGCGCCCGTCGAAGAACGTGTTCTGCGTCGGCCGCAACTACGCCGAGCACATCGCCGAGGGCGAGCGCGCGCAGAACATCAAGGTCGGCGTCAGCGACAACCCGGTCTTCTTCACCAAGCCGCCCGCGACGGTCATCGGCCACGGCGCGCCGGCGCCGCATTTCGAGAACGTCACCCAGAAGTTCGACTACGAGGTCGAACTTGCGATCGTCATCGGCAAGGGCGGGCGCGACATACCGAAGGAGCGGGCGATGGAGCACGTCTTCGGCTACACCATCGCCAACGACCTCACCGCGCGCGACATCCAGCGCACCCATGGCGGCCAGTTCTTCAAGGGCAAGGCGCTCGACGGCTCCTGCCCGCTCGGCCCGTGGATCGTGACGGCGGACGCGCTGCCCGACGCCGCCGCGACCGGGCTCAGGCTCTGGGTGAACGGCGAGAAGCGCCAGGACGGCAACACCCGCGACATGATCTTCGACATGCCGACGCTGATCGCCTCGCTCTCGGCCGGCCTGACGCTGGAGCCGGGCGACATCATCGCCACCGGCACGCCCTCGGGCGTGGGCTACGCGATGGAGCCGCCGGTGTTTCTCAAGCATGGCGACGTCGTCGTCTGCGAGATCGACGGCATCGGCCGGCTTGAGACGCCGATCCGTTCGAGCGGCGCGGCGATGGCCGCCGCCTGACGAGCGGGGCCGTCCGCCGGCCCCGTTCTCTGCAAGCCCGACTGCGACGACAACGAAACAAAACAATGGGGAAACGTCATGTGGACTAAAGGACTGAAGGCGGCCGCCTTCGGCGTCGCGGCCCTGTCGGCCGGCGCGCTCGCGGCGCAGGATCTGACGCAAGTGACCTTCGTGCAGCCGAGCCCGTCGGCGATCAACTCGTTCCCGGTCTTCGTCGCCATCGGCGAAGGCTACTTCAAGGACGAGGGCCTCGAGGTCAGGGTCGAGTCGATCAACGGCTCCGGCGCGGTGCTGCAGGCGCTCGCCGCCGGCCAGGCGGAGTTCGGCCGGCCCGGCCCCGGCCCTGTGCTCGCGGCGCGGGCGCGCGGCGTCGATGCGGTCTTCATCTACAACGTGGCGGCGCGCACCAACTTCGGCATCGTCGTCGCGGAGGACAGCGCCTTCCAGACGCCGGCCGACCTCAAGGGCACGGTCGTCGGCACCGGCACCGCCGACGGCGCTGAAGTCGGCTTCGCGCGCAACGTGCTGAGCGGCTCGGGCCTGACCGAGGGCGAGGACTTCACCTTCCTCACCGTGGGCGACGGCGGCCCGGCGACGGCGGCCTTCTCGCGCGGGGACATCTCGGCCTACGCGGCCTCCACGGCCGACGCCGCGATCCTCAACCAGCGCGGCGTGAAGGTGCGCGACATCACGCCCTCCGAGTTCGCCCGCTTCTTCGGCAACGGCCTCGCCACGATGGGCGAGACGATCCGCGAGCGGCCCGAGCTGGTCGAGGCCTTCGGCCGCGCCTTCGCCCGCGGCCACGCCTTCGCGCTCGACGACGCCAACCGCGAGACGGTTCTGGCCCATCTGAAGGCCGGCAATCCGCAGGAGGGCGAGGACGCCGACTTCGCCTCGGCGCTGTTCACCGCCGTCCGGTCCAAGACCTTCCCGATCGATCCGTCGCAGGGCCTCGGCTACCAGCCGCCCGAGGTGTGGGAGGAGTGGCAGGCCGCGCAGGTCGCCAACGGCGAGATGGCCGCGCCGCTCGACGACCTCTCCGCCGCCTTCACCAACGCGTTCATTCCGGCGTGGAACGCGGGGATCAACTGATGAGCTCCGCCGCAGCCGTCACGCCGCTCCGCGGGCCGCAGGGAGAGCCGGTCTACGAGCTCTCCCATGTCGGCAAGACCTACGCCCGCGGCCATGTCGTCGCGCTGGAGGACGTCTCGCTCACCTTGCGCAAGGGCGGCTTCTACTCGGTGATCGGGTCGAGCGGCTGCGGCAAGTCCACGTTGCTGAAGATCATGGCGGGGCTGACCCCGCCGTCGAAGGGGCGCGTGACGCTCCAGGGGCGGCCCGTTCTCGGGCCGCGCCGCGACATCGGGATGATGTTCCAGCAGGCGACGCTCTTTCCCTGGCGGACCACGATCCAGAACGTCCTGCTGCCCATCGAGATCCGCGACGGGCCGGCGGCGGCGCGCAAGGCCGAGCCGCGCGCGCGGGAGCTGCTGGAGACCGTCGGGCTCAAGGGCTTCGAGAGCGTCTACCCCGGCCAGCTTTCCGGCGGCATGGCGCAGCGCGCCTCGATCTGCCGGATGCTGATCACCGAACCGGCGGTGCTGCTGCTCGACGAGCCGTTCAGCGCGCTGGACGAGCTGGCGCGCGACTTCATGAACATGGAGCTTCAGCGCATCTGCATGGCGCGCGAGGCGACGGCCTTCCTCGTCACCCACTCCATCGCCGAGGCGGTGATCCTGTCGGACATGGTGCTGGTGATGAAGCCGCGGCCGGGGCGCGTCGCCGAACTCGTGCCCATCGACCTGCCGCGCCCGCGGACGCTCGACATGGTCACCACGCCGCAATTCGGCGCGCTCGTCGAGCGCATCCGCGGCCGCCTGGACAAGGAGGCGTTCCTGTGAGCGACGTCCGCGCAAACGACGCCGCCGGCTACGACGGCGGCGACACGGTCTGGACCGAGAAGACCTCGTGGATCGACAGCGTTCCCCGCTCGGTGTCGATGCTCTTCGTCGCCGCCGTGTTCATCGGCCTGTGGGAGCTGGTGACGAGCCACCGCCTCCTCTCGCCGATCATCCAGCCGACGACGAAAAAAACGTT
>CAYGUQ010000014.1:0-24044 GCA_964352995.1 uncultured Rhodobacterales bacterium | reverse complement strand
CCCCTGCCCTCGCGGGGCGGGCACGCCTCGCGAGGGCAGGGGGGTCGTATGCGATCTGGCGAGCCATGCGCTTGGCCTAGGCCGGATTCGGGGAGTCGTGAAGTGGCGTTTCGTCTCTGCCCGAGCGGACGGGGCCGCGACGCGCCCGGATCAGCCGAGCAGGACGTCCCGCGCCTCCCGCACCCGCGCCGCGAGTTCCGCCGAGCCGCCCTGATCGGGGTGGACCTTCTTCATCAGGCGGCGATAGGCGGCGCGGACCGCGGACGCGTCGGCGCCCTCGTCGAGGCCGAGCACGCGCAGCGCATCGGGCCGCGACATCGGCTCGGCGCAGCGGGCGCCGGACGCGCCGTCATCCTCGTCGCGCCAGCCGGGGAAACGCCAGTCGAGATAGCCGGAGAGCAGCCGCAGCGAGGCGTCGTCGCCGGCGTCGATCTCCGCCGCGAGGCGCAGCAGTTCGGCGCGGTCCATGTCGGACATGCGGCGCCCCGCATGGGCCCCGGCGCGGACCTCGCCGTCCATCGAGCCGTCCGCCGGGTCCAGCGTCATCGCGAGCGCAGCCGTCTCGACGCGGGAGGGCGCGCCGCCGGCCCCGCCTGCGCCGCTTCCCGCCGCGGGGCGTCGCGACAACAGCAGGCCGGCGCCCGCCGCCGCCAGCGCGACGGCGAGGGCGAGCTGGCGAGCCGCCAGCAGCAGGGCCGCGGCGGCGAGCGCCGCCATCCCGGCGCGTCGCGCCGTGCGCGGGGCGAGCGCTCCGCCATGGGCGCGCAGCAGCGAGACGGCGAGCCAGGCCGCAGCGATCAGCAGCGGCGCGAGGGCCGGGATCACCGCAGATCCGCCAGCAGACGGCGCGACGCGCCGTCGGCCCGAGCCTCCAGCGCCTTCATCCCGCCCGCCGCATAGGCCGCCGCCGCCCCGAGCAGCGCGCGCAGCTCCGCCGCCGCCCCGGCGTCGAAGGGCGCGTAGGCGCCGCCGGTGATGCGGGCGATCTCGCGGAACGCCTCGCCGGCCGCCGGGTCCGCGCCTTCCTGAAAACAGAACGCCCTGACCCCGAGCAGCCGCAGCTCTCCCGCGCGCCGCGCGAGTTCGCCGAAATCTTCCTCCATGCTGTCGCCGACGAGCGCCAGCGCCGCCACGGGATGCGCCCGCGCCGCCGCCGCCGCATGGCCCAGCACCCGGCCGATCTGCGTCAGGCCGCCTTCGCAGCGGATGCGCCGCATCATCGCCGCGAGCCGCGGCGCATCCGCCGTCCACTTCGAGGCCTTCGTCTCGCCCCGGCCGCGGAAATAGACGAGCTGCACCTGAAGCCCGCCGACCTCCGCCGCGGCGTCGAACATGTCGCCCTGCAGGTCGGTCGCAAGATCCCAGGTCGGCTGGCGACTCATGGTCGCGTCGAGCGCGAAGATAAGGCGCCCGGCGGCGGCGCCGGCGTCGGTCGCGCGAAGGGCGCGCGCGCGGTTGAGGAACGCGGCGATCTCGTCCGCGCGCGCCGTCTTCTCGACGGCCCTCTCCGGCTTTCGGTCGTTGCCGCGCGCGATCGGTTCACCACCCATGGCGCAAAGGTGGTTCGCGCGCGGCGCGCTGGCAAGCCGCGCGGCCCGACGCCGCGCCCGGCTCAGATGTCGAGGTTGGCGACCGAGAGGGCGTTGTCCTGGATGAACTGGCGGCGCGGCTCCACCACATCGCCCATCAGCTTGGTGAAGACCTCGTCGGCCTCGTCCATGTGATCGACCTTCACCTGCAGCAGGGTGCGGGCGTTCGGGTCGAGCGTGGTCTCCCAGAGTTGCTCGGGGTTCATCTCGCCGAGGCCCTTGTAGCGCTGCAGGGCGAGGCCGCGCTCGCCTTCCGCCAGCACGCTGTCGAGCAGCTCCGACGGCGCCCGCACCGGGATCGACTTCTCCCGGCGGATCAGCCGCGCCGGCGCGCCGTAGATCTCCGCAAGGCTCTCCTGATGGCCGGCGAGCCGGCGCGCCTCCGACGAGGACGCCGCGGCGGCGTCGATCACGCGGGTCTCCTCCACGCCGCGCACCGTGCGCCGCAGGACGACGCCGCCGTCCTGAGCGGGCGCGCCGGTCCAGCCGCGCTCCGTCTCCGGCGCTATGGCGTTCAGGCGGTCGGCCACCGCCGCCGCCGCCTCGGGCGCGGCCATGCGGAAGAGGTAGGCGGCCGGGCGCTCCTCCGTCTCCTCATGGGGACGGCGGCGGAAGACGCCCGCCAGCGCCGCCTGCTCCAGCACGAAGCGGGGATAGTGGGTCGGGAAGGCGGCGAGGGTCTGGCGCACCGTGCGCGCCTCCTCGACGACGCGCACGAGGTCCGCGTCGCGGATCGCCTCGCCGGAGGCCAGCTCGAGCACCGCGTCGCGCGCGCCTTCGGCGATGAGATAGTCCTCAAGTTCGCGCTGGCCCTTGAGATAGACCTCCGACTTGCCGCGCGAGACTTTGTAGAGCGGCGGCTGCGCGATGTAGAGATAGCCGCCCTCGATGAGCTGCGGCATCTGCCGGTAGAAGAAGGTCAGCAGCAGCGTGCGGATATGGGCGCCGTCGACGTCGGCGTCGGTCATGATGACGATCTTGTGGTAGCGCAGCTTCGAGACGTCGACGAGGCTCTCGCCCTCGCGGTCGCGCCCGATGCCGGTGCCGAGCGCGGTGATCAGCGTGCCGATCTCGTTGTTGCTCAGCATCTTGTCGAAGCGCGCGCGCTCGACGTTGAGCACCTTGCCGCGCAGCGGCAGCACGGCCTGATAGGCGCGGTTGCGGCCCTGCTTGGCCGAGCCGCCGGCGCTGTCGCCCTCCACCAGCAGCAGCTCGGACTTCGCTGGGTCCTTCTCCTGGCAGTCGGCGAGCTTGCCGGGCAGGGAGGCGACCGTGTCCATCGCGCTCTTGCGGATGGTCTCGCGGGCGCGGCGGGCGGCCTCGCGGGCCAGCGCCGCCTGCATCACCTTGTCCATCACGGTGCGGGCGGGCTTGGGGTTCTCCTCGAACCACTCGCCGAGCTTCTCGAAGATGAGGCTCTCGACGACCGGGCGGACTTCGGAGGAGACCAGCTTGTCCTTGGTCTGGCTGGAGAATTTCGGGTCCGGCACCTTCACGCTCAGCACGCAGGTAAGCCCCTCGCGGGCGTCGTCGCCGGAGAAGGCCACCTTCTCGCGCTTGGCGAAGCCCGAGGACGTCGCGTAGCCGTTCACCGCCCGCGTCAGCGCCCCGCGGAAGCCGGCGAGGTGCGTGCCGCCGTCCTTCTGGGGGATGTTGTTGGTGAAGCAGAGCGTGTTCTCGTGGAAGCTGTCGTTCCACCACAGCGCGGCCTCCACCGTCACGCCGTCGCGCTCGCCGCGCACCATGATCGGCTTGTCGAGCATGGCGCTCTTGGAGCGGTCGAGGTGGCGCACGAAGGCCTCCACGCCGCCGTCGTAGAGCATTGTCTCCTCGCGATGCTCGGCGCCGCGCTCGTCGCGCAGGTTGATCTTCACGCCGGAGTTGAGGAAGGCCAGCTCGCGCAGCCGGTGCTCCAGCGTGCGGAAGTCGTAGTCGATGTGGCTGAAGGTGCCGAGCGAGGCGAGGAAGCGCACCTCGGTGCCCTTGCGGCCCTCCGCCTCGCCGGTGACGGCGACCGGCTTGACCGTGAAGCCGCCCTCGAAGCGGGCGTGGTGCGCCTTGCCCTCGCGCCAGATGCGCAGCTCCAGCCAGTCGCTGAGCGCGTTGACCACCGAGACGCCGACGCCGTGCAGGCCGCCCGACACCTTGTAGCTGTTCTGGTTGAACTTGCCGCCGGCGTGGAGCTGGGTCATCACGACCTCCGCCGCCGAGACGCCCTCCTCGTCGTGGATCGCGGTGGGGATGCCGCGGCCGTTGTCCGAGACCGAGACCGAGCCGTCGGCGTGCAGGGTGACGCGCACGAGGTCCGCGTGGCCCGCCAGCGCCTCGTCGATGGCGTTGTCCACCACCTCGTAGACCATGTGGTGCAGGCCGGAGCCGTCGTCGGTGTCGCCGATGTACATGCCGGGCCGCTTGCGCACGGCCTCCAGCCCGCGCAGCACCTTGATGCTGTCGGCGCCGTATTCCGGGCTGGCGGCATCGGGCTGGCCCTGCTCGGGCTGGTCGGGCGTGTCGGTCATGGGAGCGTCCGTCCTTCGATTGCTGGTCGCGCCGGGCCGCCTCAGCTGGCGGCGATGGCGACGCCGGCGGCGCCGAGCACGCCCCCGGAAATCCTGTTGATCCGGGCGGCGGCGCCGGCGGAGGCGACGGCGCGGCCCGCCCGCGCGGCGAGCGCCGCCCAGACGAGACCGCCGCCGACGCAGATCGAGACGATCACGGCGAGGATCGCCGCCGCGTCGGCCGTCGTCAGCCGCGCGGCGTCGAAGAAGCCAGGAAAGATGGCGAGGTAGAACAGCATCGCCTTGGGGTTGCCGAGATTGACCACCGCGCCCTGCGTGAAGGCGCGGGCGAGATCGCCACGGCTGGGGCGCGCGAGCGGGTTCTGCGGCGCGGCGGCCGGCGCCGTGAGCAGCCGCCAGCCGAGCCAGATCAGCCACGCCGCGCCGGCGTATTTCAGCACGAGCACGCCGGTTTCGAACCAGACCGACAGCGCCGCCAGCCCGAAGATCGCCGCCAGGGCGAAGGCGACGTCGCCGACGACGGCGCCGATCGCCATCGCTGCGCCGGGCAGGAAGCCGAACGCGACCGAGCGCGCCACTATTGCGGCCGCCACCGGGCCCGGCGAGGCAATCGCCATGGCGAAGGCGGCGGCGAAGAGGCCGAGCTGCGCGAGCGTGACGGTCATGCGGCGCCGGCCGCGGCCGTGGAGGTCGGCGAAGCTGCGTCAGCCATCGAAGGCCTCCAGCGCCGAGCCCTCGGGGCCGTCAGACACGGCGAAGCGCTGCGCCCGCCCGCCCAGCGCGTCGAAGAGCGCCGGCTCCGCCCCGGTCATCCACGCCTGCGCCCCGAGCGCCTCGATCTCGTCGTAGAGCGCGGCGCGGCGGTCGGGGTCGAGATGCGCGGCCACCTCGTCGAGCAGCAGGATCGGCGCCGCGCCGCCGCCCGCCTCCGCCGCGAGCGCGCGGGCGTTGGCCAGCGTCAGCGAAATGAGCAGCGCCTTCTGCTCGCCGGTGGAGCAGAGCCGGGCCTCGACGCCCTTCGGCGCGAAGACCGCCGAGAGGTCGGCGCGGTGCGGGCCGGTCAGCGCGCGCCCGGCCGCAGCGTCCTCGCGCCGTGAACGGGCGAGAACCGCGCGGAAATCATCCATGGCGCCAGAGGCTTGCGCCCCATCGCCCGACGCGGTGCCCACGCCCGTCTCGCAGCCCGATCCCATATCGCCGACAATAGCGATTTCGGCCAGAGGAAACAATGTCTTGGCGTCCTCGAAGGCGGCCCTCAGCCGCGCGGCCGCGGCGGCGCGCGCGCGGGCGACCGCCAGACCGTGCTCCGCCATCCGCGCCTCCAGCGCGTCGAGCCAGCGCGGATCGTTCGGGCCGTCGCGCAGCAGGCGGTTGCGCTCGCGCATGGCGCGCTCATAGGCGAGCGAGGCCTCGGCGTGGTCGGGAAAGAAGCTCAGCGCGGCGCGGTCGAGCCAGCGCCGCCGGCCCTCGGGCCCCTCGATCCAGAGGCGGTCCATCGCCGGGGTCAGCCACAGCATCGGGGCTATGGCGCCGAGCGCGGTCTGCGTCTCGGGCTTGTCGTCGATCTCGACGCGGCGCCGCCCCTCGGGTTCGCCGGTCAGCGCTAGGGCGCGGGGACCCTGCGGCGTCTCGACCTCGGCGCGCACCCGCCAGCCCGCGCCGACGCCCGCCCGGGCGAGCTCCTCCGCCTTCGCGCGGCGCAGGCCGCGGCCGGGCGAGAGCAGCGACACCGCCTCCAGGAGGTTGGTCTTGCCCGAGCCGTTCGGCCCGTGCAGCGCCACGGGCCGCCCGTCGAGCGCCAGCCGCGCCTGCGCGTGGCTGCGGAACTGCGAGAGCGCGAGCCGGGAGACGAAGAGCCGCGCCCCGAGCCGCGCCCCGAGGGCCGTCCCGCCGCGCGCGGGGGGCGCCGCGCTCACACCCGCATGGGCATCACGACGTAGATGGCGCTGTGGTCCTCGCCCTCGCGCACCAGCGTCGGCGCGCCGCTGTCGGCGAAGCAGAACACGGCGTCCTCGGCGTCGATCTGGTCGGCGATCTCGAGCAGGTACTTGGCGTTGAAGCCGATCTCCAGCGGCTCGGCGGGGTAGGCGACCTCCACCTCGTCGGTGGCCGAACCGCTGTCGGGGCTCGTCACCGTCAGCACCAGCCGGTCCTCGGTGAGCGCCAGCTTGACCGCGCGCGAGCGCTCCGCCGAGACGGTGGCGACGCGGTCGACCGCCTTCTTGAACACGCCGGGGTCGACCCGCATCTCGTTCTTGTTGTTCTGCGGGATGACGCGCGTGTAGTCGGGGAACGCGCCGTCGATCACCTTGGAGGTGAGCACGAGATCGCCCACGGCGAATCGGATCTTGGTGGGCGAAACCGAGACCTGCACCTCCGCCTCGCCGACCTCCAGCATCCGGCGCAGCTCGCCCACGGTCTTGCGCGGCACGATGACGTCGGGCGCGCCGGCGGCGCCTTCCGGCGCGGCGGCGTCGACGCAGGCGAGGCGGTGGCCGTCCGTCGCAACGGCGCGCAGCCGCGGCTCGGCCCCGTTCGCGGCGGCGGGCGTGTGCAGGTAGACGCCGTTGAGGTAGTAGCGCGTCTCCTCAGTCGAGATCGCGAAGGCGGTCTTGTCGAAGAGCCGGCGCAGCGTCGCCGCCGGCAGGGCGTAGCTGGCGTCGTAGGCGCTGTCGGCCATCACCGGGAAATCCTCCCGCGGCAGCGTCGGCAGCGTGAAGCGCGACCGCCCGGCGGAGACGTCGAGCCGCCCCGCCGTCCCGTCGTAGCTCAGCGTCACCATCGCCCCGTCGGGCAGCTTGCGCACGATGTCGTGCAGGGTGTGCGCGGGCGCCGTGGCGGCGCCGGCGCGCTCCACCATCGCCGGCGCGGTCTCCGCCACCTCGATGTCGAGGTCGGTGGCGCGCAGCCGCACCTCCGCCCCCTCGGCCTCGATCAGCACGTTGGCGAGAATCGGGATCGTGGTGCGCCGTTCGACGACGCCCTGCGCGCGGCTGGTCGCCTTGAGGAGCGCGGCGCGCTCGACGCTGATCTTCATGCTCGCACCACTTTCTCGGGGCGCAGAGGAGCCCTGCGCACGTTCGGGGGCCGCCACCTTAAACCGACGCGGCCCCGCGTCAATTTCCGCCTGTCGCAGCGCAGCGAAAAACCGCCGCTGCGTCAGTAGCCGAGCGCCACGCCGTCCTTGCGCGGGTCGGAGCCGCCGATCAGGACGCCGCGCTCATGGTCGATCTCGATGGCCTGCGCGCCGCCGAGCGCGCCCTCGCGCCGGCGCACGTCGTGGCCCATGCCGCGCAGGCCCTCGGCGGCGGCCTCGCCGTAGCCGTTCTCCAGCATCAGCGCTCCGTCCTCGTGGAAGCTGCGCGGGCCGTCGATGGCTTCCTGCGGGTCCATCCCGAAATCGACCATGTTGGTGAGGATGCGGACATGGCCGGTGGGCTGGTACTGGCCGCCCATCACGCCGAAAGGCATCGCGACGCGGCCGTCGCGCTTCAGCATCGCCGGGATGATGGTGTGCAGGGGGCGCTTGCCCGGCGCAAGCTCGTTGGGGTGGCCGGCCTCCAGCGTGAAGCCCGCGCCGCGGTTCTGGAAGTTGATCCCGAACTTCGAGGAGGCGAGGCCCGAGCCGAAATCGTGGAAGATCGAGTAGATCAGCGACACCGCCATCCGGTCGCGGTCGACGACGGTGATGTAGATCGTCTCCTTGTGGACCGCGTTCGTCGCGGCGCGCAGGTCGGGGATCGCGCGCTCGGGGTCGATGAGGGCGGCCAGCGCCGCGACCTTGACATCGCCGAGCATGGGTTCGAGCCCGTTCGGCATGTGGTCGGGGTCGGCCACGAAGCGGTTGCGCGCGTCGTAGGAGATGCGCGCGGCCTCCGCCTCCAGATGCGCGCGCTGCGCGCCGAACGGGTCGAGCGCGGCGATGTCGAAGCGCTCCAGCAGTTTCGCCATCAGCAGCGCGGTGACGCCGTGTCCGTTCGGCGGCAGCTCCACCAGCTCCACGCCGCGATAGGCCGCCGAGACGGGCTCGACATAGTCGGCGCGGGCGCTGGCGAAGTCCTCCGCGGTGTGCAGGCCGCCGAGCGCGCGCAGGCTCTCGACCATGTCTTCCGCGACCTCGCCTTCGTAGAAACCCTTGGCGCCTTCCCTGGCGATGCGGCGCAGCACCTCGGCCTGGCCGGGCGCGCGGAACAGGTCGCCGGCCCGCGGCGCGGCCCCGCCGATCAGGTAGAAGTCGCGCGCGGCGCCGGAGAGGCCGTCCGTCGAGTGCGACCAGTCGAGCGCCACCCGCGGCGCCACCGGCACGCCGGCCTCGGCGTAGGCGATGGCGGGCGCGAGCGTGTCGGCGAGGCTCCAGCGACCGTGGTCGGCCGAAAGCTGCGCGAAGCCTGCGATCGCGCCGGGCACGGTGACGGCGAGCGCGGACCGGATCGGAATGCTCTCGAAGCCCTGCGCGCGCACGGCGTCGGCGGTCATCGCCTTCGGCGCGCGGCCGGACGCGTTGAGGCCGATCGGCCTTTCCTCGCCGGCGGGCTTCACGATGGCGAAGCAGTCGCCGCCGATGCCGGTCATCTGCGGCTCGCACAGGCCCAGCGTGACGGCGGCGGCGATGGCCGCGTCCACCGCGTTGCCGCCGCGCTTCAGCACGTCCACGGCGATGCCGGAGGCGAGCGGATGCGAGGTCGCGCACATGCCGTTCTCGGCGTAGGCGGTGGAACGGCCGGGGAGGTGGAAGTCGCGGGGCATTGGGCGTCGGCTCCGGGAAGGACGTGGGCGGGTCGCGTTCCGCTTAAGTCAAACGCGAGGGATGCGCCAGACTGTCGCGCAGCGCGCGGCGCGGTCCTCCAGCTCGGGCGGGGTCGGCACGACATGGACGGCGACGCGCTCAAGCCCTTCGGTCGGCAGGAAGCCGCGCGCGGCGTCGGCCAGAAGCACCTCGGCGCCGGCGGCCGCGGCGGCGCGCAGCCAGTCGAGGATGCGCCGCGCCCCGTCGCGCTCGTAGAAGACGTCCGCGGCGAGGATCACGTCGAAGGCCGGCGCCGGCGCGCAGGTCAGGTCGCCGGCGAGCGTCGAGACGCGAACGCCGTTCAGCGCGGCGTTGATCGCGCAGGCCTCCAGCGCGGCCGGGTCGAGGTCGTTGGCCGCGACCTCCGCCGCGCCGGCGCGCGCCGCCGCGCAGGCCTCCAGCCCGCCGCCGCAGGCGAAGGCCAGCACGCGCTTGCCGGCCACCCGCGCCGGCGCGTCGAGCACGGTGCGGGCGAGCGCCTGGCCTCCGGCCCAGGGAAAGGCCCAGAACGGGGGAGAAAGGCCCTCCGCCTCCAGCGCCGCCTCCGTCATGCCCCAGATCGGCGTGATCTCGTCCGCGACGCGCATGAGCAGCTCCGGCGTCAGCGGCGGCGCCCGCGTCGCCGTCGCTTCCGCGATGAAGGCGCGCAGCCGCGCCGCCCGCTCGCCGGTCAGCGCCGCGCTCATCGCGTCTCGCGGCACTTGCGGCCCGCTGGCGCGGCGCTCATGGTGGGGGGATGGAGTTTCACAGCTTCCCCGCGCCGCCCGCCGACGCCGTGTCCTTCGACCGGCGCGAGCTCTCCGCGATCCTCTCCGTGTACGGCCGGATGGTCGCCGCCGGCGAGTGGCGCGACTACGCCATCGACGCCACCCGCGAGGCGGCGGTGTTCTCGATCTTCCGCCGCACGGCGGAGCATCCGATCTACCGGGTGGAGAAGCGGCCGAGACTGGCCCAGCGGCAGGGCGCCTACGCCGTGATCGCGATGGACGGGCATGTCCTGAAGCGCGGCCGCGATCTCGCCTCCGTGCTGCGGGTGCTGGAGGCCAAGCTGATCAAGGTGGTCGCCGGGCGCGACTGAGGCGCCCGGCGCGCGGAGGCTCACTCGGCCTTCGCGATGCGGTCGTCGGTGAACGGCGCATAGGGGCTGTTTGCGGCGAGGTAGTCCGCCAGCACCAGCTCCAGCCCCGGCCCGAAGTCGTAGGCGTCGATGGCGGCGTCGCGGAACATCGCGTAGCCGTCGCCGCCGCGGCGCATGTAGTCGTTCGACACGACGCCGTAGATCACTTCCGGCTCCAGCGGAATGGGGCCGTCGTCCGTCAGCACCGTCGCCGAGACGACGCGCGAGCCCGGCGCCGCCTGCGGATTCCAGACATAGGTCATGCCGGCGACCTGCGGGAACCGCCCGGCGCCGTCCTCGACCTGCCCGAGGCCGTTCTCCAGCGCGGCGAGGATGTGGTCGCCGCGGATGCGGAACGTCGCGAGCGTGTTCTGGAACGGCAGGACGGTGAGCACCTCGCCCATCGTCACCTCGCCGCCGTCGATGGAGGCGCGCAGGCCGCCGCCGTTCTGGATGGCGATCTCGACGCCCTGGCCGCGCACGCGGTCGAGCATCGCCTCGGCGACCAGCACGCCCATCTCGCAGACGCCCGAGCGGCAGGAGCCGCGGTCGCCGTCGACGGGGGCCGTCGTCTCGGCGACGACCTCGCTCATCAACGCCTCGATGGGCTCGCGCATCGCCGCGACCCGCTCGACGATGGCGGGGTCGGGGGCGACGGAGGCGTCGAGCAGGATGGTGTCCCCGGTCGCCGAGGTCACGTTCCCGGCGTCGTCGAAGACGAGCGTGAGATGGCCGACATACTTGGAGTAGGCCTCGGCCTGCACGATCGGCACGGCCCGGCCGTCCTCGCCCGAGACCATGACGGGATAAGGCTCGGCGCCCTCGACCGTGTTGGAGAGCAGCGTGTGGGAGTGGCCGCCGACGACGGCGTCGATCCCGGGCACCTGCGCCGCGATCTCCATGTCCTTGCGCAGGCCGACATGGGTGAGCGCGACGATCTTGTCCTGACCTTCGGCGCGCAGCCGCTCGACGGTCTCGGTCAGCGCCGCCACCTCGTCGCGGAAAGGAATGTTCGGTCCGGGCGACGAGGTCTCGGGCGTGTCGGCGGCCAGCGCAGAGACGATGGCGACGGTCTCGCCGCCGACCTCCAGCAGGACGTAGGGCGCGACGCGGCCCGCGAGGCCCGGCTCGGCGGAGACGTCGATGTTGCCCGAGACGACCGGGAAGCTCACCTTGTCGAGAAACCCCGCGAGGCCGGCGGGGCCGTCGTCGAATTCGTGGTTGCCGACGGCCATCGCGTCGAAGCCGATCGCCTCCATGAACTCGGCCTCCGCCGCGCCCTTGTAGGTGGTGTAGAAGAGCGAGCCCTGGAACTGGTCGCCCGCGTCGAGCACCAGAACGGGCTGCCCGTCGAGCGCGGCGCGCAGCTCGGCGATCTTGGCGGCGACCCGCGCGACGCCGCCGAAGCACTCGCCCTTGGCGTCGGTCTCCGCGTCGCAGGTCGAACCGAACTTGGTGATCGGCTCGATGCGGCTGTGCAGGTCGTTGATGTGCAGGATGTGCAGCGTGAACTCCGCCCGGGCGGCGCCGGCTAGGGCGGCGAGGGCGGCGGCGATGAGGCATGCGCGGCGCATGGGGTGCTCCCTGAAACGGACGACGCTCCGGATCGTGTCCGGAGCGTCGCGGAAATCAAGCGGTCGGACGCCCGATCAGTTGAACTTGCGGATCTGCCCGCCCTTCAGTCGGCTCAGATAGCTGTCGAGCTCGTCGCGGACGATCGGCATCAGGAAGTAGATGCCGAATATGTTGACCACCGCCATCGCGAAGATCATCGCATCCGAGAAGTCGATCACGGCCCCAAGCTGCGCCGATGCGCCGACGACCACGAAGAAGCAGAAGATCAGCTTGAAGATCAGCTCGCTCGTAAAGCCCTCTCCGAAGAGATACGTCCACGCCTTCACGCCGTAGTAGCTCCAGGTGATCATGGTCGAGAAGGCGAACAGCACGACCGCGATGGCGAGGACATACGGAAACCACGAGATCGCGCTGCCGAACGCCGCCGAGGTCAGCTCCACGCCCCCAAGGCCGGTCTGGTCGAGATACATGCCGGTGATGACGATCACGAGCGCGGTCATGGTGCAGATCACGACGGTGTCGATGAACGGCTCGAGCAGGGAGACGAAGCCCTCCGTGATCGGCTCCTTGGTGCGCACCGCCGAGTGGGCGATGGCCGCCGAGCCGACGCCGGCCTCGTTGGAGAACGCCGCCCGCCGGAAGCCCTGGATCAGCGCCCCGACGACGCCGCCCGCCGCGCCCTCGCCGGTGAAGGCGCCCGCGAAGATCGCGCCGAAGGCCGCGCCGATCTGGTCGTAGTTCATGATGATGATGATGACCGCAGCGCCGCAGTACAGGGCGGCCATGAACGGCACGATCTTCTCGGTGACGTTGGCGATGGACTTGATGCCGCCGATGATCACCGCGAACACGACCGCCGCCATCACGAGCCCGGTGATCCACCCGGCGCCGTTCAGGAACGACGCGTCGCCGCCGGTGATGTTGACGAGCTGCGCATGCGCCTGGTTGGCCTGGAACATGTTGCCGCCGCCGAGGCTGCCGCCGATGCAGAAGATCGCGAAGAGCACCGCCAGCGGCTTGCCGAGCGCGGCGTAGCCCCGCTCGGGCAGGGCCTTCGAGAGGTAGTACATGGGCCCGCCGGAGACGGTGCCGTCGGCGTATTCGTTGCGATATTTGACGCCGAGCGTGCACTCGACGAACTTCGACGCCATGCCCATGAGCCCGGCCAGGATCATCCAGAAGGTGGCGCCGGGGCCGCCGATGCTGACGGCCACGGCGACGCCGGCGATGTTGCCGAGGCCGACCGTGCCCGAGAGCGCCGCCGTGAGCGCCTGGAAATGGCTCACCTCGCCGGCGTCGTTGGGGTCGGAGTAGTCCCCGCGCACCAGCGCGATGGCGTGGCCGAAGGCGCGGAACTGGATGAAGCCGTAGTAGAGCGTGAAGATCGTCGCGGCCACCACGAGCCACAGCACGATCCACGGAAAGGCCGTGCCTGGCAGCGGCGCGAAGATGAAGCTCACGAAGGGGCCGGTGGCGGCGGCGAAGGCGGCGTTGACCTGCTGGTCGATGGTCATCGCGGCGTCCTGCGCCGCGGCCGGCGCTGCGGCGACGGCCGCCAGCGCTGCGGGATACAAGGCTTTCATGCGCGCGGCCCTCAATGCTCGGAGACGGGAACGACGGTGACGGGCACGCTGGCGTGCATCACCAGATTGGCGGCGACCGACCCGAAGATGCGGCTCTTGAGGCCGCTTGCGGAGGTGCGCGCGATCACGACGCCTGCGGCGCCGGCCTTCCCGGCCTCCTCGTCGAGGATGTCCGCGGCGTCGCCATGGCGCACCACCCCTTCGGCCGAGACGCCATTGCTCCTGAGCGACGCGAGGGCGGGATTGATCACGCGTTCATGGGCGACGGCGATCTCCTCCTCGCGGCGCTTGTGCCGAGCGGCGTTCTCCTCCGGCGTCTGGAAGCTGAACGGCGACCATTCGATCACGTAGACGAGCCTCAGCGCCCCCCCGGCGCCGACCATCCTGCGGGCATGTTCGACGGCCTTCTCGCCACCCGGCGAGCCGTCCAGCCCGACAATGAGAACTGTCACGATACACCCCCTCATATTGTCATCGAAACAAAACCTAACCATCAAACTTCTGCGGCGCGAGGATATTTTAACATTGTTCAGGACTTCCGCCCGGCGCTGGCGCACGTTCCCCGGGTTGGCGCGCGGCGGTCGTCCGGGCGAGAAGCGTCGGCGGCGATGCGCGCAACGGGCGCGCCGACGGGAGGGCTGGCGCGATGGCGACGTATCTTGGGATCGATCTGGGCACCTCGGCGCTGAAGGCGCTGCTCGTCGACGAGGCGGGCGTCGCGCTCGCGCAGGAGAGCGCGGCGCTGACGGTCGAGCGCCCGCGGCCGGGCTGGTCGGAGCAGTCGCCCGACGCCTGGGTCGCGGCCTGCATGACGGCGCTGGACGCGCTGGCGGCCCGGGCGCCGGAGGCGATGGCGGCGGTGCGGGGCGTCGGCCTCTCCGGCCAGATGCACGGCGCGACGCTGCTGGGCGCCGACGACCGCCCCCTGCGGCCCTGCATGCTCTGGAACGACGGCCGCGCCGAGGCGCAGTGCGCCGAGCTGGAGGCCGCGGCCGATTTCCGGGGCGTCGCCGGCAACGCCGTGATGGCGGGCTTCACCGCGCCGAAGGTCGCGTGGGTGAGGGCCCATGAGCCGGAGGTCTTCGCGCGCACCGCCCGCGTGCTGCTTCCGAAGGACTATCTCCGCCTCGCGCTGACCGGCGAGACGGTTTCCGACCCCTCCGACGCCGCCGGCACCCTGTGGCTGGACGTCGACGGGCGGACATGGAGCCCGGCGCTGCTGGCCGCCTGCGGTCTCGACGAGACTGCGACGCCGCGTCTGGTGGAAGGCTGCGCCGCATCCGGCCGCCTGCGCGAGGGCCTTGCGGCGCGCTGGGGCATGGCGAGCGCGCCCGTCGTCGCCGGGGGCGCCGGCGACAACGCCGCGTCGGCCTGCGGCGTGGGCGCCGTGCGCCCGGGAGAGGGGTTCGTCTCTCTCGGCACGTCGGGGGTGCTGTTTCTCGCCACCGCGGGCTTCGCGCCCAACCCGGGCGGCGGCGTGCACGCCTTCTGCCACGCCGGACCGGGCCTCTGGCACCAGATGGGGGTGATCCTCTCCGCCGCCGACAGCCTGTCGTGGCTCGCCCGCGCGCTCGGCCGCCCGCCCGAGGCGGTCGCCGCCATGGCGGCGCAGGCCGACCCCGCGACGACGCCGCTCTTCCTGCCCTACCTCTCGGGCGAGCGCACGCCCCACGCCGACGCGGGCCTGCGCGGCGCTTTCGTTGGTCTCGATCACGCAGCCGGACCCGAGGCCCTGGCGCGCGCGACGATGGAGGGGGTGGCGTTCGCTTTCGCAGACTGCGCCGAGGCGCTGGCCGGGGCGGGCGGCGCGCGGCCCTCGGGTCCGTTGCATGCGGTCGGCGGGGGCTCCCGCTCCGATCTCTGGCTCAGGATGATCGTGGACGCGACGGGGCTTGCGCTCGCCCGGCCGGCGGGCGCAGAGGCCGGCGCGGCGCTCGGCGCAGCCCGGCTCGGCCTTTGCGCCGCCAGCGGCGAGGCCCTTTCGAGCGTCTGCTCGCCGGCGCCGGCGGCGGACGTGATTGAACCCGGTCCGGGCGCCGGGCTGGCCGCAGAGCGGCTTGCGCGGTGGCGCGAGGCCCTGCCGGCGTCGCGCTTCTAGCGCCGCCGCGGCTGGACTGAGAGCGGAGCCGCCCGAACCGTCTTTCCGGAGGCAGCGAACGCCGCGCGCGCCGCAGCGGCTTCGCCGCGGGCCCGCCTCGCCTTCAGGTTGCGACAGCCGGTCGGTGGCGCACGGCTCGTTTTCCTCGAGGGCGAAGGCGGGTTTTCAATGCGCACCCATTGCGCAGGATCGGCCTTCGTGCTGTCGCCCCGCGCTCCGACAAGACGGCTGACGACGCAGCCGCGATTTCAGGGGCGTCCTTCAGGAGACGTTTATGTCGCGCTTATTTTTGGAGATCCGTCTTCGGATCGGCTCGCCTTCGCCTGACGCCATGCGGCGATCGATCCCGAGACCTCGCGAACAGGCATGACGCCCTCCGCCAGACTGGCGGCGGCCATCGAGGCGCTGGAGGCGATTGAGCGGTCCGACGAACCTGCGGAGCGCCTGCTCGCGGCCTGGGGCCGCGCAAATCGCTACGCCGGCTCGAAGGATCGCGCAGCGGTCGCCGACCGCGTCTTCGACTGTCTGCGGCGGCGGCGGTCGCTCGCATGGCCGCTGCGCGCCGATACGGCCCGCGCCGCCGTGCTGGGATCAGTTCTCGCCGAGGGCGGCGAGCCGGCGGCGCTCTTCACCGGCCAGGGCCACGCGCCCGCGGCGCTGACCGTCGACGAGATGGCGGCGCTGGCGGAGCCGCCGCCGCCTGCGCCCGATCCAGTGAGGCTCGACTACCCAGACTGGCTGGACGCGCCGCTGCGCGAGGGGCTCGGCGACGCGTTCGAGGCCTCCCTGCTCGCGATGCAGACGCGGGCGCCGGTGGACATGCGCGTCAACACGCTGCGGGCGGACGTCGACGCCGCCAGACGGCGGCTTTTGGCGGACGGCGTGGAGACGTCGTCAGGGCCGTTCCCCGACCTCGCGCCGCATTGCCTGCGGGCGGCGCCCGGCGCGCCGGTGGCGCGCGGGCGGGCCTACGCGGACGGGCTGGTCGAATTGCAGGACGCGGCCAGCCAGGCGGTCGCTGCCTTCGCCGAGGCGCGCCCCGGCGAGGCGGTCCTCGACTTCTGCGCTGGCGGCGGCGGCAAGACCCTCGCTCTGGCCGCCGAGATGGGCGGGCCGGCCGCGCCCGGAAGGCTGATCGCGCACGACGTCGCGCAGCGGCGCATGGCCAACCTCCCCGCGCGGCTCGCGCGCGCGGGCGCTCGCGCCGACATCGTGGCGCCGGAGCGCGTGGCCGCCCTGCGCGGCCGCTGCGAGCTCGTCTTCGTCGACGCGCCATGCTCGGGATCGGGGGCCTGGCGGCGCGACCCGGCGGCGAAGTGGCGGCTCACGCCGGAGAGGCTCACGCGGCTCTGCGCGCTGCAGGAGGACGTGATCGCTGCGGCGACGGCCTGCGTCCGGCCCGGAGGGCGGCTCGTCTACGCCACCTGCTCGGTGCTGGCGGCCGAGAACGCCGGGCGCTTCGCCGGCTCGGCGCAACTCGTGCTGCGCCCGGCCGACGGCGCGGACGGTTTCTACGCCGCGCGCGCGGCGATCTGAGGGGCGATCCGAGCGGCCGGTCGCGCGGTAGGCTCGGCGCATGGCGTGAGCCGGAGTTTCGCGGCGCGACGCGGCCGGCGGTGTTTGTAATTGCAACGGGCGCGTGCAAACTGACCCCGAGGAATCCGCGAAAGGCGCCCTTGGAAGGCATGACGCAGCACTACGCCGCCACGGCGGCGGTCGACGGCGGCCCATCGAGCCCGTCCGACCCGCGCGCCGCCCACGGCGCGTCGGCTCAGCGCGCCCTGCCGGCGACGGCGTTCGCCCTGTTTGCGACGCTCTCCGCGACGCTCGCGGTCTTCGCCGCGTTCGAGAGCGGCGGCGTCGCGGCGGCTTCGGCGGCGGTCGGGGCGGTGGTCGTCGCGGCCGCCGGCTGCGTCGTCGCCCTGCGGCGGCTGCGCGCCCCGGCGCGGTCCGCGCGGCGCGCCGCCAGGGAGTTCGAGGCGTTCTTCGCAACGGCGCCGGAGCCCGCCGCCCTCACCGACGCCGACGGCTGGCTGATCGCCGCGAACGCCGCCGCGGGCGGTCACGACCCCGACGGCGCGGACCGTCGCCCCGTCGCCGCCCTGCTGAGCGGCCATGTCGACGACCCCGCGGCCGTCGTCTATCGCGTGCTGAGCGCCGCCGCCGCATCCGGCGCGGCGGAGGAGGTCGCCAGCGGCCCGAACGGCGCGGCGATGATCGGCGCGCGGTCGATGCGCGACGGCGCCGTGCTGTGGACGATCGCCCGCGCCGCGGCGCCGACCCGGCTCTCCTCTGGGGCCGACCTCGTTCTGGAGTCGCTGCCCATCGCCGTGGCGCGGCTCAGCGTCGACGGCGTGGTGCTCTCGGCGAACGCCGCCGCGAGAATGCTGCTCGGGACCGCGATGCGCCCCGGCGTGGCGCTGGCCGACGTCATCGAGGGGCTCGGACGGCCGATATCGGTCCGCATCGCCGAGGCGGAGCGGGGCGACAGCAGCGGCCGACCCGAGATCGCGCGGGGCGAGGCGGACGGGCGCGAGGTGTTCGCGCAGGTTTCCCTCACCCGCACCGAAATCGACGGCGGGGCGTTCCTCTTCGCCGTCATGGCCGACGCGACCGAGTTGAAGACGCTGGAGGCCCAGTTCGTGCAGAGCCAGAAGATGCAGGCGGTCGGCCAGCTCGCCGGCGGCGTGGCGCACGACTTCAACAACCTGCTGACAGCCATCGCCGGCCACACCGACCTGATGCTCCAGCGCCACGAGCACGGCGATCTCGACTACGCCGACCTCACGCAGGTGCGCCAGAACGCCAACCGCGCCGCCGGTCTTGTGCGTCAGCTGCTCGCCTTCAGCCGCAAGCAGACGCTGCGCCCGACGGTGGTGAACCTCGTCGACACGCTCACAGAGACCAGCCACCTGCTCAACCGCCTTCTGGGAGAGCGCGTGCGCCTCGCAATCGCGCACGCCGAGAATCTGGGGCTGGTGAAGGTGGACGAGCGGCAGTTCGAGCAGGTCATCATGAACCTCGCCGTGAACGCGCGGGACGCGATGCCCAACGGCGGCTCGGTCTCCATCGTCACGGCCAACACGCGCATCGACGCCGAGCAGCGCCACGGCCGCGCCGTCGTGCCCAAGGGCGACTACGTGCTGATCGAGATCATGGACGAGGGCACCGGGATTCCCGCCGACAAGATCGACCAGATCTTCGAGCCGTTCTTCACCACCAAGCGCGCCGGCGAGGGCACCGGCCTCGGCCTCTCCACGGTCTACGGCATCGTCAAGCAGACCGGCGGCTTCATCTTCGCGCGCAACCGCGTCGAGGGCGGCGCCGTGTTCTCGATCTACCTGCCGCGCTACTATCCCGCGCAGGGCGAGGCCGCCCCCTCCGTCGCCCCGATTTCGCAGCCGACCGACCTCACCGGCCGCGGCGTGGTGATGCTCATCGAGGACGAGACGCCGGTTCGCGCCTTCGCCGCACGCGCGCTCAAGCTGCGGGGATATCAGGTCGTCGAGGCCGCTTCCGGCGAGGAGGCGCTGGAGATCCTCGCCGACCCCGACCTCGCCATCGACGTCATCGTCTCCGACGTCGTGATGCCCGGCATGGACGGCCCCGCCTGCGTGATGGAGGCGCGCAAGATGCGGCCCGACGTGAAGGTGGTGTTCGTCTCGGGCTACGCCGAGGACTCCCTGCGCCGCAGCATCGACGGCGTGGGCGAGTGCATGTTCCTGCCCAAGCCCTTCTCGCTGAACGAACTCACAGCGAAGGTGAAGGAGTGCGTCTCCTCCTGAGCCGCCAGAATCGTATTGTGTTCGCCTGACGTTCTGGTAGAACATGATGCGAACACTGGCGCAGGTCGGTCGATGGGGCGGTATTCGCGCCGTTGCCATGGCAGGGGAAATCCGCGATGACGCAGGATGTGCTGAACCTTCTCGAAAGGCGCGACATGGACAAGCAGAAGGCGCTGGAGTCGGCGCTGGCGCAGATCGAGCGGGCCTTCGGCAAGGGCTCGATCATGAAGCTCGGCGCCAACGACCCGGCCTTGGACATCGAGGCGGTCTCGACCGGCTCGCTGGGTCTCGACATCGCGCTCGGCATCGGCGGCCTGCCGAAGGGGCGGATCATCGAGATCTACGGACCCGAGAGCTCCGGCAAGACGACGCTCGCGCTGCATGTGATCGCCGAGGAGCAGAAGAAGGGCGGCATCTGCGCCTTCGTCGACGCCGAGCACGCGCTCGACCCGATCTATGCGCGCAAGCTTGGCGTGAAGGTGGACGACCTGCTGATCTCGCAGCCCGACGCCGGCGAGCAGGCGCTCGAGATCACCGACACGCTGGTGCGCTCAGGCGCGGTGTCGGTGGTGGTGGTCGATTCGGTGGCGGCGCTGACGCCGCGCGCCGAGCTCGAAGGCGACATGGGCGACGCCACGGTCGGCGCGCAGGCGCGGCTGATGAGTCAGGCCATGCGCAAGCTCACCGCCTCGATCAGCCGCTCCAAGTGCATGGTCATCTTCATCAACCAGATCCGCATGAAGATCGGCGTGATGTTCGGCAGCCCGGAGACCACAACCGGCGGCAACGCGCTGAAGTTCTACGCCTCGGTGCGGCTCGACATCCGCCGCATCGGCGCGATCAAGGACCGCGACGAAGTCGTCGGCAACAGCACCCGCGTGAAGGTCGTCAAGAACAAGGTCGCGCCGCCGTTCCGGCAGGTCGAGTTCGACATCATGTACGGCGAGGGCATCTCGAAGCTGGGCGAGCTCATCGACCTTGGCGTCAAGGCGGGCGTGGTCGAGAAATCCGGCTCCTGGTTCTCGTTCGCCGACCAGCGCATCGGCCAGGGCCGCGAGAACGCCAAGACCTTTCTGCGCGAGCACCCGGAGGTGGCGCTGGCCATCGAGGACAAGGTGCGCGCCGCCCATGGGCTCGACTTCGCGATGATGGCCGGAGACGACGACGCGGTCGTCGAGGACTGAGGCCGCGGCGCCGTCGGCCCGACGCAATCGGCCGTCCGACGCGCCAACGGGCCGAAGGGCCAACCGCGCCGCAGCGTCCGCGCGCTGGGGCCGGAGGCCTTCTGCGGGTTTCGCAGAACCCAGGGCGGCCGGGCCGCATTGTCGACCGCTGAGGCCGGCCCCCGCGTGGACAGGGCGACGGGGCCGGGCTAGAGGTCGCGACGGCGCGCTGGCCGATGCGCGCCGTGCTGGAGCATCGCCATGACGTCGCTGAACGAAATCCGCTCGACCTTCCTCGACTACTTCGCCAAGGCCGGCCACGAGACCGTCGCCTCGTCGCCGCTGGTGCCGCGCAACGATCCGACGCTGCTCTTCACCAACGCCGGCATGGTTCAGTTCAAGAACGTGTTCACGGGCATGGAGAAGCGCGACTACGTCCGCGCCGCGACGAGCCAGAAATGCGTGCGCGCGGGCGGCAAGCACAACGACCTCGACAACGTCGGCTACACGGCGCGCCACCACACGTTCTTCGAGATGCTCGGCAACTTCTCGTTCGGCGACTACTTCAAGGAGCGCGCCATCCCGCTGGCGTGGGACCTCGTGACCAAGGAGTTCGGTCTGCCCGCCGACAAGCTGCTCGTCACCGTCTATCACGACGACGAGGAGGCGGTGTCGATCTGGAAAAAGCACGCGGGCCTGCCCGACGACCGCATCATCCGCATCGCCACCAGCGACAATTTCTGGACCATGGGCGCCACGGGCCCCTGCGGCCCCTGTTCGGAAATCTTCTACGACCACGGCCCCCACATTCCCGGCGGCCCTCCGGGCAGCCCCGACGAGGACGGCGACCGGTTCATCGAGATCTGGAACCTCGTCTTCATGCAGTTCGAGCAGTTCGAGGACGGTCGGCGCGAGAACCTGCCGCGCCCTTCGATCGACACCGGCATGGGGCTCGAGCGCATCGGCGCCGTGCTGCAGGGCAAGCACGACAACTACGACACCGACGTCATGCGCGCGCTGATCGAGGCCTCCGCCCAGGCGACGGGCGCCGACCCCGACGGGCCCGGCCGCATCCACCACCGCGTCGTCGCGGACCACCTGCGGTCCACCGCCTTCCTGCTTGCGGACGGCGTGACGCCCTCGAACGAGGGGCGCGGCTACGTCCTGCGCCGGATCATGCGCCGCGCCATGCGCCACGCGCATCTGCTCGGCGCCCAGGATCCGGTGATGCACCGCCTCGTGCGCGCGCTCGTGCGCCAGATGGGCGAGGCGTTCCCCGAACTGGGCCGCGCCCAGAGCATGATCGAGGAGACCCTGCGCATCGAGGAGGAACGCTTCCTCGCCACCCTCGAACGCGGACTGCGCCTGCTCGCCGACGAGGCGGCGAAGCTCGGCGACGGGCAGACGCTGCCCGGCGAGGCGGCGTTCAAGCTCTACGACACTTTCGGCTTTCCGCTCGACCTCACGCAGGACGCGATGCGCGAGCAGGGCAGGGCGGTCGACGTCGCCGGCTTCGAGGCCGCCATGGCGGCGCAGCGCGCCAAGGCCCGCGCGGCCTGGGCCGGTTCGGGCGAGGCCGCCGACGAGGGCCTGTGGTTCGACATACGGGAGACGGCGGGCGCCACCGAGTTCCTCGGCTACGCCACCGAAAGCGCCGAAGGCGTGATCGCGGCGCTGATCGTCGACGGCGCCCGCAAGGGCTCGGCGCAGGCTGGCGCGCGCGTCCAGATCGTCGCGAACCAGACGCCCTTCTACGCCGAATCGGGCGGGCAGGTGGGCGACGCCGGCGAGATCAGGACGGCGACGGGCCGCGCCCGCGTGCTCGACGTCAGGAAGCGCGCCGGCGATCTCTTCGTGCATGAGGCCGAGGTGTCGGAGGGCGAGATCGTCCAGGGCGAGCCGGCGGTTTTTGTGGTGGACGCCGCGCGCCGCGCCGCGATCCGGGCCAACCACTCCGCGACGCATCTGCTGCACGAGGCGCTGCGCGGCAAGCTCGGCGACCACGTCGCCCAGCGCGGCTCGCTGGTCGCGCCGGACCGCCTGCGCTTCGACTTCGCCCACGCCAAGGCGATGAGCTCGGAGGAGCTCGCCGCCGTGGAGGCGGAGGTGAACGCCTGCATTCGTCAGAACAGCGCCGTCACGACCCGCGTTATGTCCCCCGAAGCGGCGCAGGCGCTCGGCGCGCGCGCGCTCTTCGGCGAGAAATACGGCGACGAGGTGCGCGTCGTCGCGATGGCGGAGCGGCCCGAGGGCGAGACCGGCCCCGCCGGGCGCGTCTACTCGCTGGAGCTCTGCGGCGGCACACACGTCTCGCAGACCGGCGAGATCGGCCTGCTCCGCGTGCTCGCCGAAAGCGCGTCGGCTGCCGGCGTGCGCCGCATCGAGGCGCTGACCGGCGCGGCCGCGCTCGCCCATCTCGACGCGCAGGAGACGCGCCTGAAGCTTGCGGCCGGCGCCCTCAAGGCGCAGCCCGAGGAGGTCGCCGAGCGGGTGGCGGCGCTGCTTGACGAGCGCCGCCGGCTCGCGTCGGAGGTCTCGGACCTCAAGAAGAAGCTGGCGCTCGCCGGCGACGGCGCTGCGGCGCCGGAGGCGAAGTCGGTGGGCGGCGTGCCGTTCCTTGCTCAGGTGCTCTCGGGCGTGTCGGGCAAGGAGCTGCGGGGCCTCATCGATGCGCACAAGGGGCGCCTTGGATCGGGCGCGATTCTTCTGATCGCCGAGGCCGACGGCAAGGCGGCGGTCGCCGCGGGCGTCACCGACGACCTCACCGCGCGCGTCTCGGCCGTCGATCTCGTGCGGGCCGCCGCCGAGGCCATGGGCGGCAAGGGAGGCGGCGGCCGCCCCGACATGGCGCAGGCCGGCGCGGCGGACGCGAGCCGCGCCGCCGAGGCCATCACCGCCGCCGAGGCCGTGCTCGGCGGCTGAGGACGATCATCCGGGCCCGTCCCGCCGGAGCATGGCGGGGAGGGCCGCCGCGCCGCTCAGCGAAAGCGCGGGTCGCCGGCGCCTTCGAGGATGAGGGGGATGACGAGATCCTCCTCGTCGTCCAGATGCGTGAGCAGCACGGAGGCGAAGGCGGCCATGGCCGTGCGGCCCCGATCCGCGGCCTCGGCCGCGCGGGCCTCCCGCAGGGCCGTCGTGACTGCGTCGCGCCCCGCCGCCAGCGCCGCGATGGCCTCGTGCAGCACGTCGTGATCGCCGTCCAGAACCTCGAAGCCGCGTTTCAGCTGCGGTGCGGCCTCGGCGAATGCCGGGAAGTAGTGGTGGTCCTCGACGTGGTGGTGGGTCTCCAACTCGCCGAGCAGCATGTCGACTGCGCCGGAGAACGGCCGCGCGAAGCCCCGCGGCTCGAACCGGCCCGCGCCGAGCCCCGCCAGCGCTTCGTCCAGCTGCCGGGATATGTCGCGGAACATGCCGTGACGCCCCAGCCAGACCGCGCCGAGCCCCTGACCCACGGCGGCGGGCCAGCTCTCCCGTGGATGACGGGCGAGCAGCCGCGTCAGTTCGGGGTCGAGCCCTGGGGCCCTGCCAAGCGGCTGGGCGTCGGTGACCCTGCGCGCGCTCACCGCTCCAGCACCATGCGGTCGCCCTCGAAGCGCCAGCGGGCGAAGCGGTCGAGCCACCGGATGCCGAGCAGGGAGGTCGCGAGCTCCCCGCCGTTGACCACCGCCGCCACGTCGCGGTCGGCGAAGGGGCCGATGTCGAGCCGTTCGAGCCTTACCGGCGCGCCGTACACGACGCCGTTGGCGGTGTTGGCGGGGCGGGTGTAGGCGAGGCGATCGGGGTCGAGCCCGGCCCGCGCGGCGTCGGCGCGGCTCAGCACGATCTCGGT
>CAYGUQ010000013.1:2467-24160 GCA_964352995.1 uncultured Rhodobacterales bacterium | reverse complement strand
GGCTCGCGGCGCGCGCGCTCGACCCCGCCGCGGGCGCCCTCGCCTTCCTTCGCGGCCGCGACGTAGCGGCGGATCTCGCCGGCGCCCTGCGGGCGAAGGGCTTCGCCGTGCGCGAGCAGGTCGTCTACGCCGCGGCGGAGGCCGGGCCGCCGCCGCCCCATGTGGAGACCGCGCTGCGGGACGGCTCGCTCGGCGCCGCCTGCTTCTACTCGCCGCGCGCATGGCGCGACCATGGGGCGCGGGGCGCCGCGAAGGCCTCTCCGGACTGGCGGGCGGCGACGGCCGCGACTAACCTGCGTCGGACTTCGGGGGAGAGATGCGCATGAACAGCGGCGACAGGAAACCGGGCGAGACCGAGGACGCCGCCCTGCCCGAGGGCGGCGTCGGACAGACGCCCCCGGACGCGGCGAGCGGATCGGCGGAGGCGGAGGGAGCGGCGACGCCCGGCGAGACTTCCGAAGCGCGGCCCTGGGGCGCCCACGGCCGCGCCGTCGAGGATGCGGAGGAGGTGTCCGACGGCGCCGAAAGCGCCGCGCGCATGGCCGCGACGGAGACCGGCGCGCTCTCCGACGACGCCCGGAGCCCGGAGCCGGCGCCGGCAGAGGAAGCCGCGCCGGAGCCCGCCCGCGAGACGCGCCCCGAGCCGGCCCCGGCGCCGAAGCAGGGTTCGAGCTTCGCCGCCAAGGCGCTGACCGCGCTGATTCTGCTCATCGCAGGGGCAGCGGCGGCGCTTTGGGCCGGGCCGAAGCTGGCGCCGATGCTGCCGGCGCCGATCGCCGACTTCATGGCCCCGGCCGGCGCCGGCGTCTCGCCCGAGGCGTTGGCGGCGGTCGAGGGCGGCATCTCCGACAGGCTCTCGGCGCTCGATGCGCGCGTGGCCGAAGCCGCCGCCGCAGCGGAGGCGCCCGCCGCGCTGCCGCAGCAGGCCGCCGACCGCATCGCGGCGCTCGAGCAGGCGGTGGCCGCGCTCGAGAGCCGTCCCGAGCCGGAGGCCGCCGCCGACCCCGCGCTCGCGGCGCGCATCGCCGAGATCGAGGCCGCCATCGTGGCGCTCGGGTCCGCGCCGACGCAGGCCGGCGCGCAGGGCGGCGGCGACGCGGCCGTCGCAGGCATGCGCGAAGCCGTTGCTTCGCTTGAGAAAGCCGTCTCCGGCGCCGCCGCGAAGGCGGACGCCGCTAGCGCTGAGGCCGCGGCCCTTTCGGCGCGGGTCGAGGCGCTGTCGGAGACCGTCGCGTCGCTGGGGGACGCTCAGGCGCAGGCCGACAGCGCCATCGCGGACGCCGCCGCCGCCGAAGCCGCCGCCGAGGCGGCGCGTCGCGCCGCCTCGGCAAGCGCGGCGCTTGCGACCATCGACCGGGCGATGACGCTCGGCCAGCCTTTCGGGGATGCGCTCGCCATCGCGCGCCGCACGGTCGACGCGCCGCCGCCGGCCGCTCTGGAGGACGCAGCGACCAGCGGCGCGCCGACGCGCGAGTCGCTGAAGGCGAGCTTCCCTGACGCCGCCTATCGCGGCATCCGCGGCGCGCTCGCCGCCGAGAGTTCCTCCGACAACCCGCTCTCGGGCTTCGCCGCGGCGCTGCAGGCGCGCGTGACGGGTCTGCCGGAAGAGGCCGTGCCGGGCGATTCGGCGCAGGCCAAGCTGAGTCGCGCGCGCGTGGCGCTGCTGAGCGGCGACCTGGACGGAGCGATCGCGATCATCGAGGCGCTGCCGCCAGAGGCGCAGGAGGCCATGGCCGACTGGACCGACGGCGCCCGCCTGCGCGCCGGCGCCGACGACGCGCTGGCGTCGTGGCGCGCCGAAATCGGACGCGCCGAATGAATCCGGCGGACGCCGGCGCCGCACGCGGCGCCGGACAGATTCGGACCGGACACACTCTGAGGGGAGCGACAGAATGATCTGGCTTGTGTTGCGGGTCGTGGTGTTCGTCGCGGTCGTCGCGGTGATCGCGACGGCCGCCGGATTGCTGGTCGACACCAGCGGCGAGGTCGCCATCACCTGGGACGGCTACACCTATCCGCCCCTCAGCCTCGTGGAGTTCGTCGGCGTCGTCCTGATGACGATGCTCGTGCTCTACGCCCTCTACAAGCTCGCGGGCCTGCTTGCGGCGTCCATCCGCTTCCTGCTCGGCGACGAGACCGCGCTGACGCGCTACTGGTCCCGCGCCAAGGAGCGTCGCGGGTTCGAGGCGCTGTCCAGCGGCATGGTGGCGATGGCGGAGGGCAACCACAAGGCGGCCGCGGTCTATGCGCGCAAGGCCGCGCGCCTGCTGGGCGCGGGCCCGCTGACGGACCTCCTGCAGGCCAACATCGCCGAGGCGCAGGGCGACGTGAGCCGGGCCAAGCAGCACTACCGCGCGCTCGCCAAGGAGCCGCCGACGGCGATGGTGGGCGTCAAGGGCCTGCTCAAGCAGGCCGTCGCCCGCGGCGAGACCGACCGGGCGCTCAAGTTCGCCGAGCACGCCTTCGCGATCCGGCCCAACGACACCGGCGTGCAACAGACGCTGTTCGACCTTCAGGTGAAGCAGGCGAACTGGGAGGGCGCGCTCAAGACGCTGACGGCGCTGGCCAAGGGCAAGTCGCTGCCGCGGGACGTGTCGGAGCGCCGGCGCGCCGTCATCAACCTCGAGATCGCCCGCCACGCCGCGGAGACCGGCGACGAGCCGCGGGCGACGGCGGCGGCCGACGCCGCGGTGAAGGCCGCGCCGGGCCTTGCGCCCGCGGCGGTGTTCTCTGCCCGGCGCGCCATCGCCCGCGGCGAGGGCTCGCGCGCGGCGAAGCTCCTCAAGGAGGCGTGGAAGCACGCGCCGCAGCCCGACATCGCCGAGGCCTATGCGGAGATTGCGCCGACCGAGAGCCCGTCGGAGCGCCGTCGCCGCTTCCGCGACTTCATCGCGATGAACGCGACGCATGACGAGGCGAAGTATCTCTCGGCGGAGCTCGCCATCGCGGACAACGACTGGCGCGGCGCCCGCAAGGCGCTGGGCGACATGGCCTCCGAGAAGCCGAACCACCGCTCGCTGGCGATGATGGCCGCCATCGAAAAGGGCGAGGGCTCGCCGGAAGCGATCGTGCGCGGCTATCTCGCCAGAGCGGTGTCGGCGCCGCGCGGCGCGCACTGGATCTGCGACCGCTGCGCCGCCTCGCCGGGCGGCTGGCACGCGGTGTGCCCGAGCTGCGGCGGCTTCGACACGCTCGCCTGGCGCGAATCGGGCGACGAGGCGGATCTTGGCGGCGCGATGCTGCCGCTCATGGTGGACGACGCCGAGAGCAAGGCGAGCGAGGACCAGCTCGACGCCGCCGCCGCGGAAGAGGCCGTCCGCGAAGCCGCCGAGGCGCGGCGCTAGCCGGCGCCGCCGAAACCGCACCCGGCCCGCGCCTCGGCGGGCCGCGGTGCGCAGCGCCGCCTGCGGCGGCGCAAGACGGGTTGCTCGACGCTGCGGCGACGTGTAATAGCCCCGCGTGGTTCGCCGCAAACGCCGCTTTAGCTCAGTTGGTAGAGCACATCATTCGTAATGATGGGGTCGTCAGTTCGAGTCTGACAAGCGGCACCACTCTCTCTTCCGACATCGCCCCCGCCTGCGCGAGCGCAGCGAACGCGCGGTCGCGCTTCGTGGGCTGCGCTCACGGAGAACTGGCGTGGGGCCTCGCTCCCGAAGCGCTTGCGTCTCGGGGGCCGGCCCGACGCCCCTGCATCACCGGCAGTATCCCGGCATGACCGACGCGCGGTCGGGGCCTTGCGGGCCAAGGCGCGGTCGCGACGCCCGCCGGGCCCGCTCGGGGCGCGGAGCTGGGTCGACATGGGCGGCGTCGCGGCCCGCAGACGCCTGTCAGCGCGGGAAGGCGGCCTGTCGCATCATGCCCGCCTCGTCCCGCCAGACCGCCCAGCCCTGGGGGCCGATGGCGATGGCCGTCAGATCGGCGACCTCCTTCAGATCGCGCGCCAGCACCACGCCCTCGGTCTCGTTCCCGACGCGGAGGCCCAGGATGGCGTCTCCACTGACTGCGCCGAGAAGCGCCGGCGCCGGAGCGCCCTCGGCGAGCGACCAGCCCGTCGGCGCGGCGCCGTCGACCAGCGGCACGAGAAACCTGCGCTCACGCGGCTCGGCGGCGTCGAGCGGGATGAAGTTCACGGCCATGCGCGCCCGCGTCTCCAGCATGCCCGCCATCGACAGCGCCTGCGCGACCCCGTCTTCTCTTCGGGCGTACGGCGCCGAGAGCGCGACGATCGGGCCCTCGGTCGCGAGGGCGTCTTCGGCTGGACCGGCGGTTCCGTCCGCTTGCACGGCGACGCGACGCACCACGCCGCCGCCTTCGGCCGCGAAGGCGGCGAGGATCGTCATCGCGCCGTCGGCCCCGCGCGAGGCGCGCCAGATCGCCGGCGCTTCGGCGAAAGGCATCGCCACCCGGCGGACCGCCGCCGCCCAGCCGTCGGCCGCGCCGAAATCGATCAGCGCCAGTTCGACCCCCTGCGGCCCCGTTCCCATCGCGACGAAGGACGCGGCGACCGCGGAGGGCCCCGTATCCCAGCCCACCGGCGACAGTGTCGCGTCTTCGAGGCCAAGCCCGAGCGGGCCGATCGCAGCGACCACGTAAGCCGACCGCGCCACGACCGCCGAGAACGCGCCGTCCCGCAGCCAGCCCGCGACAAGCGCCCCCGGCTCGCCGTCGTCGCGCATGGCGAGCGCGAGGCTCAGCGTCGCAGCCGGCCCCTCGATGGGACCGAGCCGCAGACCGGCTGACCAGATCGGCCCCTCGGCCGTCCCCTCGCCGCCGAAAAGCGTCAGCGCCCCGTCGTCTTCGTGGACGAACGCCACCTTCGGCGCGTCGAAGCCGACCGCGCCCGACACGCGCTGCGCCACGATATGCGCGGCGACGACGGTCAACGGCGCAGGCGCCGACGCCGCCGCCGAGCCGTCGAGCATCTCGACGGTGAAAGCGTAGCGGCCGGGCGGAATCGGCGACGTCGTCAGCCTGGCGGGGTAGACGGCGATGCTGCGCGCCTCGCCGGCGCCCAGCGTCTGGCGGAGTCCGGTCAACTGCGGCAGCAGCTGCTCGACCGGGTCCGCCGCGCTCTTGCGCGAGAGCGCGTCGCGCGACATCGCGATGTCGGCGCCGCCGTCGAGGCTGCGCAGGCGGAACACGAAGGCGTCGTCGCCGATGTCCGCAGGCGCCTCGACGGGACCACCCGACATGTTGGCGACCGTCACCTCCGCGGCGAAGTTTTCTCCCGACAACACCGGCGCTTCCGGCGCGACGAGGCTCAGGCTCAGATCGTGCATCGCGAGAACCTCCTCAGGCGGACCGACTTGCGCGCCGCCGACGCCCGGCGCACGCTCGTCGCCATGCGCGCAGCCCGTCGCCGCGGCGAATGCGAACAGCAGGGCGGGGACGAGGCGCTTCATGGATCATGCCGGATCGCGGTTGTCGCCGGCCAGCGCCGGCAGGCTTACGACCTCCCAGCCGCGATTGCGCAGCGCGCACTTTCCGCAGAAATACTGGCGGCTGTCGTTGGCGTAGCTCATCATGCAGCGCCGGTCCCATTGCTTGCCGCGGCTCTGATGCACCGCCGTGCTCGGCGCGTTCGGGTCCGTCGCCGTATGGTGGGAGACGTCGTCCCACCACACGGCTCTCAGCGCCGCGTCCGTAACCCAGTTCACCACCGAATTGTCGGCGGAATCATGGAGATCGGGCTTCGTGAAGGGGCCGTTCGCGGAATGCTCGAAGTGGCGGTGGTGGCCGATTTCATGGGTGATGATGTTGGCGTCCGGCTGGATGAAGTTCCAGCAGACTCCGATCGCGAGCCCGATGCCGTTCAGATTGAAGCGGTTGACGCCTGTCGCCGCCGTCGCCTGCAACGTTCCCGCGCAGTCAGGGCAGGCCTCGTCCGGCGGCGCCGCGACGCCGTCCTTGCGGATCCGGACATATCGGTGCGCCGGGGTCGTGTCGCAGGTCAGCACATGATACTTGAATTCGGAGCATGAGACGAACTCCGCGACCAGATGACCGCGCATGTAGCCCTGTTTCTCGGCCGTTTCCGCAAGCATGAAGAGCAGACCGCCATTGTATGAATTCCAGATGCTCTTGGCGCTATTGTTGAAGTTCGCGTAGTCTGCCACAGAAAGCCGATAGTTCAGCCCCATGTGATCATGGTGGTCGAACGGATACGGATAGTCGGCGGCCTTCTGCACGTTGGCTTCGGTCTCCCACCACGCGCCGAAGCCGCTGCGCTTCATGTTGTAGTGGACCATCTTCTTGAAGTCGTTCGCGACGATATCGGCGGAGGTGAAGTTCTTCTGAGCGCCGCCCTCGTGGACGAAATACGTGTGGCCAACCTTGTAGTAGTCGCGCATCTGATTGATTTTCGCGCCGCCGATGGTTCCGCCGCCGTCCTTCCACATGATGAAGCCGCGGAACGACGAGCGCCGCCACAGCCGCAGCTTCGCCGAATGCGCCATCGGCGTGACCGGGTAGCGCTTCTCCAGCGTCTCCAGATTGGGAAACGCATCGCCGGCGTCGTCCTTCTTCAGCATCACCCGGGCCGAGACGCGATAGCCGTCGCCGCCGATGCGCGACGGATTGAACCAGGCGCAGGCCGAGCCCTGCTCGTCCGCGACGAGCGGCTTCTCAAGCTCCTTCAGGCCCTGATCCTTGTGGATGAGGTCGTGCGCCACGGTCTTGACCGCTTCGGCGTCCGCATCGAACTCCGCCTTCCATGGCCACAGACGGTTCTCCCCGACGCCGAAGACCTTCGACGCGTAGGTTCCCGTCGAGGCCTTGGGGCGCGCGCCGCCGCGGTCGTCCGGGCAGTTCGTCAGGATCGTCTTGCGCTTGGTGTCCTTGCGGGTCCACTCGCCCTTCTGGCTCCAGAGCGCATGCGTGAGATAGCGCCGCGTCCGCACCTCCGTCTTGCCGTCCCACGCCTTGTCGCCCTTGAAGTTGGTCGACGGATAGTCGGCGGGGTCGACGTTGGCGATGTCGTAGGGCAGTTCCTCGACGCTCCAGTCGACGCGCAGCGGGCCGATGGCGGCGCGCACCTTCTTCAGCCTGTCGCCGGTGAGTTCGATGCGGTCCTTGGTCCAGGCGGTGTAGAGATGTTCGTCGGCGCGGCTCAGCAGCGTCGGCGTCGCGCGGAACGGCACCCAGGGGCGGCAAATGTTGTTGCGGTCGTAATTGGAGGTGCGCGCGTCGGCGTTGACCATGCCGCCGCGATAGTCGTTCAGGTTGAGGTTGGTCCCGTCGGTCGTGCTGAAATAGTCGGCGTCGGCCTTGTCCTTCGGCTGCGCGCCCGGATCGGTGTAGTATTGCCGGTCATCGACCCAGACGACCACCTCCGCCGCGGGGTCGCGCAGCTTCTTCTTCTCGGCCTCCGACGCGTGATAGGGCGTGGCCGGGTCGGCCTCGAAATACGGCGCGTCGCTGTTGCCGGAGACGCCGCCGGGGTCGCCGAAGATGCGGCGCCGGTCTGTCGGACGGATCTTCTCGATCGCCTCCCTGACGTCGGCGTCGCGGGCGGTCGGCGTGGTCTGGTCCATCCGGCTGAAAGGCGCGCCGTCGGCGCCCTTCTTCGGCACGGATCGCCTGAATTCCGCCGTGGCCATGTCGAGCGGCGCTGCGTCGGTCGTCTCCAGCGGGCCGGGATGAAAGCCCGTCTCCGCGAGCTTGTAGCGGAACCAGGCGTCGGACGTCTTGTCCTTCGGCGCGACGAAGGGCTTGAGCGCCGCGTCGCCCTCCAGCTCCGCCTTGGCCAGCAGGGGGCCGGCCTCCAGCAGCAGTCCCGGCTTGAAGTCGTCGCTGTCGTAACGTGGGTCCAGCGTCGCCACGGCGGTCTCGTGGGTGTAGAGGCGGACCTCCGAATGCTTTGCCGCCAGCGCGAGGCCCTCGTCCGCGCCGGCCTCGGTGTGCGCCTGCAGTTCGACGCGATAGGGCATGTCCCAGCGCGTGATCTCCTTTTCCCCCAGCGTGTTGAGGACGCCGTCGGGGTACTTGCCGTCCCAGGTCGTCTCGTGCTCGGCGTCCGTCATCAACGCCGGCGACAGCGGCTCCAGAAAGACCGTCCGGCCGACACGGTCCTTCACGCATACGTAGCCGCGCTTGAACTTGCCGCCGGAGTTCAGAATCTTCCACTTTATCTTGAGCGAGTCAGCCTTCAGTTTTGGCTTGATCGTGGTGACGACGGCCTTGTAGGGCGTTGACTGATACAGGAACTGTTTCTGCATGTCCGTGCTCCATGCAGAATCGTCAAGCATCACATTCGTCATCTTGCCGTTGCGGACGCCGGACCTGTAGGTCTGGTTCCAGTCGAACTTGCGGTCGCCCTTCTTGAGAAGATCGTCCCGCTCCAGTTCGGAGCTGTGCTTTCCGCCCTCCTTCTTGGTCTTGAGCTTGGGGGAGCGCGCGGTCCTGAAGACCTCGACGCCCTGAGCATCGCTGATGCTGATCGAGAGCCCTTCGACGTCGTCGTCGTTCTTCCAGTGCACCTCGAAGCTGGGGCCGTTCAGACCGGCCGCCGCCGACGGCGTGCTCGGCTCAAGCTCCCATTCCGGCCAGAACGGTTGCAGCACGATCTGCGGGCGATCGGTCTCAGGCAGGGCCGCCTTGTGATAGGTGAACTGCACCGTGTACGGCGAAAAGGCTGCGTTGACGTGGCGCTTGTCTTCGTCCTTGATCTTGACGCCCAGCAGACCCTTCTTGGTGGTGCAGTTCCCCTTCCATTTGATCTGCTCTTCTCCATGCGCGTCCGCCTTGAGGGCGTCCTTGACGTAGACCGGCTCCTTCTCGAGCTCGCCCTTGTCGAACTTGCCCACGCCGTCGTTCCAGTCGGTGCAGTCGCAGTAGTTCGATGCGAAGATGTCGACGCGCAGCTTGTCGGCGGTGTCTTTCAAACCCGACAGGGCGTACTTGATCTCGCATTCCTCCGCGTCGGGAATGAACCACTTGTCCAGTTCGAGGATGGAGACGGCGTTGGCCGGCTTCAGCGTCTTGACCTCGATGGTGTGCACCTGATCCGCGGCGAGATCCTTGACCGTGAAGATCTCGGGGATGCGCAGCTTCGCTTCGAGGTTCTTGTGCGGCTTGAACGGGATCGTCTCCGGCTTCTTCAGCTTGTCCTTGTCGTGCAGATGCTTGAGATCGACGCCGATCGTCTCGACGAGCGCGCGCACCACCTCGATTGGCCGCGAGGAGCCCCAGTTGAGCTTGGCGATCATCGTCCAGTCGACGCCCTCCCCGGCGTCGGCGGCGAGGTCGGCGAGCGTCTTGCCCTCCGCGACCTTGGTTCCCTCCGCAGGCGCTTTCACGATCTTCGGCATCAGGCGCGAACCCTCTCGCTGCGGTGTGCCTCGGCGGCGCCGGTCATGACATCTTCACGAATTCGTAGAGCGTGCGGTCGTCTTCGGCTCCGGTCGTGGTCTCGACGTGCTCGATCTCCGTCTTGTCGTCCGACTTCGGAAAGTAGAGCTTGTCCTTGGCCGCCTTGAGGTTCCGCGCGCGCGAGAAGCGGTCGGTGAGCTTGGCGCTGATGACGCCGCTCTCGACGTCGACGCCGGCGTCGACATCGCGCACCTTGAAGGCGATCCAGGACTGGCGCTGGGCGTAGATCTCCTTGACCGTCGTCTCGCCCGGCTTGATCGTGGCGCTCATGTCCTGGGAGAGGAGCAGCCACTCCGGCCCAGCGACCTTCACCGAAATCACGACGTCGCCCGCAGGGATGCGCTCGACCTTCTTGGTGTTGACCTTCGCGACGCTCTGGCCGCCTGCGGCGATCGACGTCACGCTGTCTTTCGGCAGCAGCTCGAGCACGGTGTCGCCGTCCTTCTCCATCACCTTGATGTCGATCGCCCCGAGTTCCTCGATGTAGAGAAAGATGGTGACGAGCTTGTCGCCCTTCACCGATGCGCTGTCGCTCTGCGCCACCGCGACAGGCATCTTGGCCTGCGCGCCGGAGAAGTCGGCGTCGTAGGAGTAGCCTCCGGGCGTGCGCTTCTTGAACGTGACCTGGCCCTGCCCGTCGGTGGCTCCCTGCCCCGGGCTTGGCCCCGTGAGCGTCACAGGAACGCCGGAGACCGGGCTCTCGTCATGCAGCCACGCCACCACGAAGCGTATGTCGCCCTTCCGGGCGAGCGGGCAGTCCTGCGTCGTCTGCTTGACGAGCAGGTCCGATATCTCGGCGCGGGTGTCGTGCGGGGATTTGGTCTTCTTTCCCATGCTCAGGCTGCGTCCGCGGCGTGGCGGCGCGCCGAAGCGAGAAGAAGGTCGATGTAGTCGCCGACAAACGCGGCATAGGCGACCGCACGCGCGTCCGAGGCCTCCGGCAGATCGATCAGCCGGCGCTCGCCGATCGCGAAGGCGGGGTCGCGAAACGCGCCGACGCCGCCGATGAAGCAGTGCGCGGCGTAGACGGCGACCCCGGCGCCGGCGCCGACGCCGTCGAGCCTGGCGCGGCGACCGGTCTCGGCGAAGAAGGCGGTCATGGCCGCCGGGCTCGCCCCTTCCGCCTTCTCCGGATAGACCGTCTCGCACAGCGCGGCGAGCGCCGCGGCGTCGTCGGGGGCGATGGCGGGCGGCGCGTCAAGCATCCGGCGCAGTCGAACCAGCGCCTTGTAAAGATGAACGAAATTGTCGCCAGCGACCATGTCGAGCCATTTCCAGGCGTCGTTGTACAGCCCTTCGAGCATGTCTATCGGATCGGGCTCGTCGTCATCCGTGACGACGCCGCGCGGCCAGGCCGGGTCGTCGCCGCGCGCAACTCTGAGCGCCTCGCGCGCCCGCGCCCAGTCCAGATGCGGGGCTGCGAAGCCGAGAAGGGGGTCCGTGGCGAAATCCGCGCCGAGCAGCAGCGCCATGTCCAGATAGCTGCGCGCCGAGGCCCGCCCCACGAACCCGCGTTCGTGCGCGGCGTTCATCGCCGCGTCGACGATCCGCTCGATCCCCGCGGGGCCGCAGACGTCGGCCACGGTCGGGAAGTATTCCCTGACATGGTCGGGCAGCGACTTCTTGAACGCCGCCTCGCCGACTGCGCCCATGTGAACGATCTGAGGGCCGTGAATACGCACCAAGCGCCTCGTGTTTCTGCGACGACTTTAGGCCTAGCAGGCCCCTGCCATCGTGACGAAAACCACCCTCGGCGCCAGTGCACCTATGTCGCGGTCGGCAAAATACTTTTCCAACTGCTGGCGGAGAAAAGCTCCGGCCGGGGGGGGCTTGGCGGGGCGAGACGCGCCGGCCGGCGCCATGGCCAGCCGCGCGCGGCGCCGGGCCGCGCCGGCATGTCCGACCACGCGACGCCGTCAGCCCCGCGCCGCACGGGCGCGGGGCTCGGGTCCGCCGCAGGCTGGGCCGGAGAACGGGCGCCTGATCGGAGGTTTCCGCGTTCAGGCGGGCGGCCGGCGCCAGGCTCAGTGCGAGATCATCCAGGGGCGCGCGGACGGGAACGACTTCGACCCGTCCGGCCGGCGCAGGGTCTTGCGACCCCGCTTCGATCCGCCGGAGCAGCAGCCGCAGCCCGGTCCGTGGCCCTGCTGCGACAGCCTTCTCGGGCTGTCGGCCGCCCGCTCGTTGGTCTCGTGCGCCCGGATCGTCCCCCGGTTGGAGGCGCCGAGCCGCGGGGCGGTGGCCATGACCCGCGGGGCGGAGGCCCCGCAATCGGGGCAGGCGCAGGGCTCGGCGTAGGCGGCCATCGGGCGCAGGGACTCGAAGAGCCCGTGGTCCTCGCACCAGAACTCATACATCGGCATGGCTCAGAGGTCCGGCGCGATGGGCATGTCGACCGAGCCGTCGAGATACTTCTTCGGGCCGTCGGCGCTCGGCATCATGTCCCACTGGAAGATGTCGGTGGGCAGCCACAGCGTGGCGCAGGCGTTGGGGATGTCGACCACGCCCGAGATGTGGCCCTGCACCGGCGCGGTGCCGAGGATCGAATAGGCCTGCGCGCCCGAATAGCCGAACTTCTTGAGGTATTCGATGGCGTTGAGGCAGGCCTGCCGGTAGGCGACATGCACGTCGAGGTAATGCTGACCGCCGCTCTCGTCGACGGAGATGCCCTCGAAGATCAGGTAGTCGTCGTATTTCGGCGTGATCGGCGAGGGCTTGAAGATCGGGTTCTTGATCCCGTACTTCGCCATGCCGCCCTTGATCAGCTCGACCTTGAGGTGCGTCCAGCCGGCCATCTCGATGGCGCCGCAGAAGGTGATCTCGCCGTCGCCCTGGCTGAAATGCAGGTCGCCCATGCTGAGCCCGGCGCCTTCGACATAGACCGGGAAGTAGATCTTGGAGCCGCGGCTGAGATCCTTGATGTCGCAGTTGCCGCCATGTTCGCGCGGGGGGACGGTGCGCGCGGCCTCGGCGGCGGCGGCGTCGCGCGCGCCGCCGGTCATCTTGCCCATATGGGCGGCCTGGGTGTCGGGCAGGGCGGCGAGCGGCGGCACGCGGCCGGGGTCGGTGTCGAACAGCGCCTTCTCGCGGCTGTTCCACATGTCGAGCATCTTGCGGTCGGGCAGGCAGCCGATCAGGCCGGGATGGATGAGGCCGGCGTAGCGCACGCCCGGCACGTGGCGCGACTTGGTGAACATGCCCTCGAAATCCCAGATCGACTTCTGCGCCGAGGGGAAGTGCTCCGTGAGGAAGCCGCCGCCGTTGGTCTTCGAGAAAAAGCCGTTGAAGCCCCACTTGCTGTCGGGCAGCGCGCCGATGTCGAGGATGTCCACCACCAGCAGGTCGCCCGGCTCGGCGCCCTTCACCCCGATGGGCCCGGAGAGGTAGTGGACCTGCGGCAGCTCGACGTCGCGCACGTCGGCGGCGCTGTCGTCGTTCTTGATCTGCCCACCGGTCCAGTCGTAGGTCTCGAGGATGAAGTCGTCGCCCGGGCTCACCCACTCCGCCATCGGAATGTCGGGGTGCCAGCGGTTGTGGATCTTCTCGTTGGTCAGCGGGCTTTCGTTGAGATCGACTTTGACCAGAACCTCGGTCATCTTCCCCTCCTTACGGGTTTATTGCGGCCTTCGGAATCAGACAGACAGGAACTTCGACACGCGCGCCTCGTCTATGCCGTCGCGCGGCGCCTCGTGGACGAAGCGGCCGTTCTCCATCACCAGCACCCGGTCGGCGACGTCGAGCGCGAAGCTCAGCACCTGCTCGGAGACGACGATGGAGAGGCCGCGCTCGTCGCGGATGCGGCGCAGGGTGCGCGCCATCTCCTTGATGATGCTGGGCTGGATGCCCTCGGTCGGCTCGTCGAGCAGCAGCACCTTTGGCCGGCTGGCGAGCGCGCGGGCGATTGCGAGCTGCTGCTGCTGGCCGCCGGAGAGGTTGCCGCCGCGGCGCGACTTCATCTCCAGCAGCACCGGAAACAATTCGTAGATGTCGGGGCTGATCGCTGTCTCGCCGGTCGAGGTGAGGCCGGTGCGGACATTCTCCTCCACGGTCATGGTGGAGAAGATCGCCCGGCCCTGCGGCACGTAGCCGAGACCCGCCGCGACGCGCTTGTGGCTCTTGAGGCGCGACACTTCCGTCTCGCCCACCCGCACCGCGCCGCCGCGCGAGGGAATGACGCCCATCAGCGCCTTCATGAGCGTGGTCTTGCCCATGCCGTTGCGCCCCATCACCGCGACGATCTCGCCGGGCGCGACGCTGGCGGAGATGCCATGCAGCACCTCGCTCTCGCCGTAGTTCACGTGCAGGTCGTCGATGGTCAGCATCGCGCGCGCCCTCTCAGTGGCCCAGATAGACTTCGACGACGCGGGGGTCGGACTGGACCTTGTCCATCGAGCCCTCGCTGAGGATCCGGCCCTGGTGGAGCACCGTCACCTTGTGGGCGATGTCCTTCACGAAGTTCATGTCGTGCTCGATCACGATGACCGAGCGGTCCTTGGTGATGCGGTTGAGCAGTTCGGCGGTCTGCTTGCGCTCGGCGACCGACATGCCGGCCACCGGCTCGTCGAGCATCAGGAGTTCGGGGTCCTGAATGAGCAGCATGCCGATCTCCAGCCACTGCTTCTGGCCGTGGCTGAGCAGGCCGGCCTTGCCGTCGAGCAGGTCGGCGAGGAAGATGGTCGCGGCGACCTCCTCGATGCGCGCCAGCACTTCCGCCGAGCGCTTGAAGGCCAGCGCGCCGAACACCGAGTAGCCCTTGGGGTAGCTCAGCTCGAGGTTCTCGAAGACCGTGAGGTCCTCGTAGATCGAGGGGTTCTGGAACTTCCGCCCGACGCCGGCGTGGACGATCTGGTCCTCGCGCATCTTCAGCAGTTCGCGGCCCTTGAAGCGCACCGAGCCGCCGGTGGCCTTCGTCCTGCCGCAGATGAGGTCGAGGACGGTGGTCTTGCCGGCGCCGTTGGGGCCGATGATCACCCGCAGCTCGCCCTTGTCGACGTAGAAGCTCAGGTCGTCCACCGCCTTGAACCCGTCGAAGGAGACGGTGAGGCCCTCCACGGCGAGCAGGAAGTCGGTGGTGTGCAGCGGGGTCGCGGCGGTCATCGCGTGCGCTCCTTCACTCTGCGGCGGCTGAAGAGGACGTCGCGGCGGGCGCTGGCGCGCGGCGGCCCGACTGCTCCGGCGGCATGCCCTTCAGCGCGCGCATCTCGCGCGTCAGCGCCGTCAGCCGCGGCTTGACGTGGCTGTCGTAGAGCCCGGCAAGGCCCATCGGGAACGCCATCACCACGGCGATGAAGAGGCCGCCCATGGCGAACTGCCAGAGCTCGGGAAAGATCTCCGAGAACACTGTCTGCGCCCAGTTCACGAGTAACGCGCCGTAGACCGCGCCGAGGATCGAGAGCCGCCCGCCGACGGCGCAGAAGATCACCATCATGATCGAGGGCACGATCCCGATCAGCGTCGGCGACATGAAGCCGACCTGCAGGGTGAACATCGCGCCGCCCACCGCGGCGAAGGCCGCGCCGAGGCAGAACACGAAGATCTTGAAGTTGGCGACGTCGTAGCCGGAGAACCGCACCCGGTCCTCCTGGTCGCGGATCGCCACCAGAAGCCGGCCGACCTTGCCCTTGCGCACCCACTGCGCGACGAAAAGGCAGACGAAGAGCAGCACGGCGTTGACGAAGTAGAGCGTGGTCTTGGCGCCGTCGGGCCGGATGTCCCACCCCAGCAGCGTCCGCAGGTCGGTCATGCCGTTGACGCCGCCGGTGTAGCCCTGCTGGCCGATGATGAGGATGGTCAGGATCGCTGCGATCGCCTGCGTGATGATGGCGAAATACACCCCGCCCACGCGCCGCTTGAACATCGCGACCCCGATGACGAAGGCGAAGAGCGTCGGAACGACGAGGATCGCGAGCAGCGTGAACCCGAAGCTGTGGAACGGCTCCCACCACCACGGCAGCGCGGTGAGCTGGTTCCAGTCCATGAAATCGGGGATGCCGGGCGTGGACTGGATGGCGGTGTTCTCGGGCGTCGAGGCCTCAAGCTTGAGAAACATCGCCATGCAGTAGCCGCCGAGGCCGAAGAACACGCCCTGGCCGAGCGACAGGATGCCGCCCGCGCCCCAGCACAGCGCCAGCCCCACGGCGACGAAGGCGTAGGTGAGATACTTGCCGAAGAGGTTGAGGCGAAAGGCGTCCACGCTCGCCGGCAGCGCCACGAAGATCAGCAGCGCCAGGATGGCGAAGCCGACGATCTCGGCCTGGGTGAACAGCCGCTGCTCGGGAGCGCGCGCGGAAGACTGCGACTGCTGGGAGCTCATTTGCGCACCTTCACGGAGAACAGGCCCTGCGGACGCAGCATCAGGATGCCCACCACCGCGAGCAGCGTGAGCACCTTGGCCATGGAGCCGGAGAGGAAGAATTCGAGGAACGACTGCACCTGGCTGATCGAGAACGCCGAGGCGATGGTGCCGAGCAGGCTCGCCGCGCCGCCGAACACGACGACGAGGAAGGTGTCGACGATGTAGAGCTGGCCCGCTGTCGGCCCGGTCGAGCCGATCATGGTGAAGGCGGCGCCCGCGACGCCGGCGATGCCGCAGCCCACGCCGAAGGTCAGCCGGTCGGTGCGCTCGGTGTCGATGCCGACCGCGCCCGCCATCGGCCGGTTCAGCACCACGGCGCGCACGCTCAGCCCCCAGCCCGAGCGATACATCATCACCCCCACGACGACGGCGATGAGCAGGGTGAGCGCCATCACGAACAGGCCGTTGATCGGCACTTCGATGAGGTCGGTCAGCGGCAGCGAGCCGATCATCCAGTCGGGCAGCGTCACGCCCACCTCGCGCTGGCCGAAGGCCGAGCGATAGACCTGCTGGAGGATGAGGCTGAGGCCCCAGGTCGCGAGCAGCGTGTCGAGCGGCCTTCGGTAGAGATGGCGGATCAGCAGCCACTCCACCGCCATCCCCAGCGCGCCGGAGGCGCAGAACGCCAGCGCCATGGCGACGAAGAAGTACCCGTCGTAGAGGCCGGGCAGATAGGTCCCGAAGACCTGCGACGTCATCCACGTCACGTAGGCCCCGAGGATCATGAACTCGCCATGGGCCATGTTGATGACGCCCATCTGGCCGAAAATGATCGCCAGACCGAGCGCCATGAGCACGTAGACCGAGAACAGGATCAGCCCCGCGAAGCCCTGCATCGCGAAGATCGCGCCAAGTTCGGAGGTCGTGTAGCCGTCGAACATGAAGAGGCTCCCGAGAAGTGCGCCGGGGCGGCGACGCCCTCGCCCTGCCCTCTCCCGCATGGCGGGGGAGGCGGCGACGACAGCGCGGACGGCGCCGTGATTGTCGACCGATGCGCCGGGCTTCGTCCGGTCCGCCAGCGGCCTGCGCGCCGGGGGCGACGCGGCGTCGGCTCAACCAGCGCACCCTCTCCCGCATGCGGGAGAGGGCCGGGGCGAGGGCTTACTGGTAGCCCTCGGGGAACGGATCGGGCTCGACCAGCTCGGCGGTCTCGAACACGACCTCGTACTGGCCGTCGGCCTTGGCGCGGCCGACGCGGGTCTTGGACCACAGGTGGTGGTTCTCGTGCACCTTCACGTAGCCCTCGGGCGCCGTGGTCAGCTCGATGCCCGGCGACGCCTCGCGCACCTTGTCCACGTCGAAGCTGCCGGCGCGCTCCACGGCGGCCTTCCACAGCCAGGGGCCGAGATATGCGGCCTGCGTCACGTCGCCGATGACGACATCGGCGCCCCACATCTCCTTGAAGGCCTTCACAAACTCGATGTTGTTAGGATTGTCGAGGCTCTGGAAGTACTTCATGCAGGCGTATGCGCCCTCGATGTTGTCGCCCCCAATGCCGTCGATCTCGTCTTCCGTGACGGAGATGGTCAGCAGCAGCGGGCTCTCGGCGGTCATGTCGATGCCGGCCGCCTTGAGCTGCTTGTAGAACGCGACGTTCGAGCCGCCGACCACGATGGCGTAGATCACGTCGGGCTTGCGCAGCTTGATCTTGTTGATCACCGAATTGAACTGCGTGTGGCCGAGGGGGTAGTATTCCTCACCCAGAACTTCGCAGTCCGGCAGGAAATCCTCGATGTGCTTGCGGGCGATCTTGTTCGACGTTCGCGGCCAGATGTAGTCCGAGCCGAGCAGGTAGAAGGTCTTGGCGCCCTTCTCCCGATGGACCCAGTCGAGCCCGGCGATGATCTGCTGCGTCGCCTCCTGCCCGGTATAGATGACGTTGGGAGACTGCTCGAGGCCCTCGTAGAAGGTCGGGTAGTAGAGGAACCCGTTGTTCTGCTCGAACACCGGCAGCACCGCCTTGCGGCTCGCCGAGGTCCAGCAGCCCATGACGGCGGGCACCTTGTCGGAGACGAGCAGCTTGCGCGCCTTCTCCGCGAAGGTCGGCCAGTCCGAGGCGCCGTCCTCCTGGATGAAGTCGATCTGGCGGCCCAGCACGCCGCCCATCGCGTTGATCTGGCTGATCGCGAGCTTCTCCGCCTGCACGGACCCCGTCTCCGAGATCGCCATGGTGCCCGAGACGGAGTGCAGGATGCCGACGGTCGCGGTCGTGTCGGTCACGGCGAGGCCGGTGGTGTTCACGGCGCTGGTGGGAAAGTCCTCCGCGCGCAGCCCCTTCGGCGCGAAGAGCGAGGCTGTCAGCGCCGCGCCGCCCATCATCAGGCCGCGGCGGCTCATGGCAATTGGGCCGCCGAGGCGGCGGGTCTCGTCCGTCATGTCGCTCTCCTGTCAGACCTGCGCGCGTCGATCCGGCGCGCCTTGAGGTCGAGACTGGCCGCCCCTGCCGCGATGCAGCAATACGTCGAAATACGTATCGCACTGCGCATTTCGCTGCCTCATTGTGCGTTGACGGTCGCGCTTCGCCGCGACGCGATACGCGGAGGTGCGGCGCCATGATGGACGGCGTCGGCGGCGTGGGCCGCTTCAGGCGCACCTACAACCAGTGGGTTGCGAACGAGACGCTGGAGGACTTCGCGCTGCGCTTCACCGCGCGCCGGGCGCGGAAATGGTCCTACGGCCGGGTCGCCAACACCGCCATCGGCTCGATCTCGTTTCTCGCGCTGGAGGCGATCGGCGCGGCGGTGACGCTGTCCTACGGCTTCGACAACGCGGTCGCGGCGATCCTCGTCGTCGGCGCGCTGATGTTTCTCACCGGGCTGCCGATCTGCTGGCACGCGGCGCGCGCGGGCGTCGACATCGACCTGCTGACGCGCGGCGCAGGGTTCGGCTATCTCGGCTCGACCGCGACCTCGCTGATCTACGCCAGCTTCACCTTCATCTTCTTCGCGCTGGAGGCCGCGATCCTCAGCCAGGCGCTGGAGCTGTGCTTCGGCGTGCCGCTGGGACTTGGCTACCTGCTCAACGCGCTCATCGTCATCCCTCTGGTGACGCACGGCTTCTCGCGCATCGGCGTGTTCCAGAAATGGACCCAGCCGATGTGGCTGACGCTGCAGATCCTGCCCTTCGTGGTGCTGATCGGCCAGGGGGCGGACCTCGCTCCATGGCTGGCGCATGAGGGGCGACACGGCGCGCCGGCGGGCGAGGCGGGCGGCGGGATCGACCCGATGCTCGTCGCGATGGCCTCTGGCGTGGTGTTCTCGCTGTTCGCCCAGATCGGCGAGCAGGTGGACTTCCTGCGCTTCCTGCCGGAGCCGAAGACCCGCGCCGACCGGGTGAAATGGTGGGCGGCGCTCGTCGCCGCCGGGCCGGGCTGGGCCGTCATCGGCACGCTCAAGATGCTGGCGGGCTCGTATCTGGCGGTGATGATCCTGGAGGCGGGGGTGCCCGCGGCGGAGGCGGTCGAGCCGACCAAGATGTATCTCGCCGCCTTCGAGCGCTTTGCGAGCCCCGAGGCCGCGGTGCTGCTGACCGGCGTCTTCGTCATCCTCGCCCAGCTCAAGATCAACGTCACGAACGCCTACGCCGGCTCGATCGCATGGTCGAACTTCTTCTCGCGGTTGACCCATTCGCATCCGGGCCGCGTGGTGTGGCTTGTGTTCAACGTCGCCATCGCGCTGATGCTGATGGAGTTCGGCGTGTTCGGCGCGCTGGAGCACACGCTGGCGCTCTACGGCCACGTCGCGGTGGCCTGGATCGGGGCGCTGACCGCCGACCTCGTGGTGAACTGGCCCCTCGGCCTGCGCCCCCGGCGCATCGAGTTCCGGCGCGGCTATCTCTACGACGTCAATCCGGTCGGCGTCGGGGCCATGGCGCTGGCCACCGCCCTGTCGCTGACCGCCGAGTTCGGCGCGTTCGGCGCGGCGATGGAGGCGTTCTCGAGCTTCCTGGCGCTCGGCGTCGCGTTCTGCGCCGCGCCGGCGATCGCCCTGGCCACCCGCGGCCGCTTCTATCTCGCGCGGGCGGAGCCGCCCCGGCTGACGGCGTCGCCGGGCGGCCTCGCGCCCGTGGCGAACGGGGCGAGCCGGGCCTGCGCCATATGCGAGCACGGGTTCGACGCCGAGGACATGGTCTCGTGCCCGTTCCACGCCGGCGAGATCTGCTCGCTGTGCTGCTCGCTGGAGTCGCGCTGCGGAGACGTCTGCCGCCCCGGCGCCGCCATCGACGCGCAGGGCGCGCGCTTCGCCGACCGCACACTGCCCGACCCGCTGGCCGGCGTGGCGCGGTCGCGCTACGGCCTGTTCATCGGCGTCACCAGTTGCTTCGCCTTCATCGTCGCGGCGATCCTGCTGTTGATCCGTCAGCAGGCCGGTCTCGCCGAGCCCGCCGCCGCCGCAAGCGTCGACCGCGCGCTGCTGCTCGCCTTCGGCTTCCTGCTCATCGTCATCGGCGTCGCGGCGTGGCTGCACACGCTCTCCCACGAAAGCCGCGTGCTCGCCACCCGCGAGCGCGAACGCCAGACCACGCGCCTCATGGCCGAGATACGCGCCCATGAGCGCACCGACGCGGAGCTTCAGCGCGCCAAGACCGCCGCCGAGGCCGCGAACGAGGCCAAGAGCCGCTACATCGTCGGCATCAGCCACGAACTGCGTTCGCCGCTCAACGCGATCATGGGCTATGCGCAGCTTCTGGAGAACGATCCCGGCATCCCCGAGCGGCGGCTGCCGGCGCTGGGCGTCATCCGCCGGTCGTCCGAGCATCTCGCCGACCTCATCGAGGGGCTGCTCGACATCTCCAAGATCGAGGCCGGGCGGCTGGAGCTCTACCGCGGCGAGACGCGCCTGCGCGAGATGCTGGACCAGATGGCCGCGATCTTCGCCATGGAGGCGGAAGAGAAGGGCCTCGCCTTCGGCTTCGAGATGGCGCGCGAGACGCCGGAGCTGGTTCACGCCGACGAGAGGCGGCTGCGCCAGATCCTGATGAACCTGCTTTCCAACGCCGTGCGCTACACCGACCGGGGCGGCGTGCGCCTCTCGGTGCGCTACCGCTCCGACATCGCGACGATCCGGGTGCAGGACACCGGGCGCGGCGTCGCGGCGGCCGACATGGAGCGCATCTTCCGCCCCTTCGAGCGCATCGTCGATCCCGCCGCCCCCGTGCGCGGCACCGGGCTCGGCCTGACCATCACGCGGCTCCTCACCGAGATCCAGGGCGGCGAGCTGACGGTGGAGAGCGCGCCCGGCGCCGGCTCGTGCTTCCAGGTGCGCCTGATGCTGCCGCGACTGCACGGCGGCGGCGAGCCCGCGCCGCGCCGACGCCTCTACGGCTATCGCGGGCCGCGGCGGCGCATCCTGATCGTCGACGACAACGCCGAGCACCGCGCCCTGCTGGAGGAGGCGCTGCGCCCCCTCGGTTTCGCGCTGACGCTGGCCGAGAACGCCGAGACCGCGCTGGCGTCCCTCGACGCGGCGCCGCCGGATCTGGCGTTGCTCGACGTGGCCATGCCGGGCATGTCGGGCTGGATGCTGGCGGCGGTTCTGCGGCGGGAGCGGGCGCTGTCGGCGCCCATCGTGATGATCTCGGCTCACGCCGAGAACGCCGCCGCGGACCCCGACGCGGTGGCCTGGCACGACGACTTCATCGCAAAGCCGGTGAACCTCGACGCCCTGCTCTCTCGCATCGAGCGGCATCTGAAGCTGGAGTGGTTGACCGAACGTCCCGCCTCTCCGCAGGTCGTCGCGTCGGCCGTTCCGCCAAGCCGTCGCCTCGTCGCCGCCGCCGCCGGCCTCGACGCGCTGGAGGCGGCGCTGGCCATCGGCCACGTCCGCGGCGCCGAGAACGCGCTGGAGGCCATCGCGGCGCAGGCGGAGGGCGGCGCCGCCGGCTTCGTCGCCGAGGCCCGCCTGCGTCTGACGGCGCTCGACCTGCCCGCCGTCGCCGCCCTGGCCGCCGCAGCCCGGGCGGACGACGCC
>CAYGUQ010000013.1:0-2367 GCA_964352995.1 uncultured Rhodobacterales bacterium | reverse complement strand
GCCCGGGCGGACGACGCCGGAGCAGGCGACGCCGGGGACCATCTCCAGAGGAGAACCGCCGATGACCCGGCAGACCATGACGTCCGCAACGCCGGCCCTGGCGAGAGCGCGCGCCCTTCCGAGGGCCGGGGCCGATGACATGACCACGAAGGCGCGGACCCCGACCCCGGCCCTCTCCACGCCACGCAGCATCGTGCTTGTGGTCGACGACAGCCCTGACACGCTGGGCGTCGTGATCGAGGCGCTGGAACACGCCGGCATGACCGCGCTGGTGGCCCGCGACGGCGTCGCGGCGCTGGACCTTCTCGACCGGGTCGAGCCCGACGTGATCCTGATGGACGCGGTGATGCCGGGCATGGACGGCTTCGAGACCTGCCGCCGCATCAAGGCCCGCCCGGCCTTCGCCACCACGCCGGTGGTGTTCCTGACCGGCCTGACGGACCGGGGCCATGTGGCGGCGGCGCTGGGGGCCGGCGGCGTGGACTACGTCGCCAAGCCTGTGGCGCCGGACGAGCTCATCGCCCGCATCGCCGTGCATGTCGTCAATGCGCGGATGATCGCGGACGCCCGCCGCGCGATAGACGCCGCAGGCCGCGGCGTTGCGGCGTTCGACGCCGACGGCGCGCCCGCCTGGGCGACACCGAGGGGCGAGGCGCTGCTGCCCGTGGCGGCCGCGGCGCCCGATGGCGCGGCGCTGCTGGCGGGCTGGGTCGCGGCGTCCCTCGGCGCGGCGCTGTCGCAGAGCCCGGACCTGACGCTGACGGCCGCCGACGGCCGCTCCGTCCGCCTTACCGCCATCGGCCGCGCCGCCTCCGGCCACCTGCTGGCGCGCATCGCGCCGGCCGCCGGAGCGGACCCCGCGGCGGCGCTGTCGCGGGGGCTCGGCGTGTCGGAGCGGGAGGGGCAGGTGCTGGCCTGGCTCGCCCGCGGCAAGAGCAACCGCGACATCGCCGAGATCCTGTCGCTGAGCCCGCGCACCGTCACCAAGCATGTCGAGCAGATCTTCGCCAAGCTGGGCGTGGAGAACCGCACCGCCGCCGCAGCCGCCGCGATCCGGATGATGGGCGACTGAGGCGCATTCGAACTCCGAGGGTCGGTTCGGGGAAGCGGCCGAGGGCGCCAGGCCGCGCGATGGCGTAGGAGCGCGCCGCCGATCCAAGAGCTCCTTGGAGCCGCACGGAACCGCCCCTTCGCGCAGCGCCGGCTTTCCGGGCTAAGAAGGGTCGGAGACCTTCCATGACGGGCCTGCTTCCCCGTCAGCCCTTGGGGAGCGGCGACGCCGATGCACGACTTCTATTCCGACACCCAGACCCGGCCGACGCGCGCCATGCGAGAGGCCGCCCTCGACGTCCCGCTCGGCGACGAGCGCCATGACGCCGACCCGCCGACGCTGGAGCTCTGCGCGAGGGTCGCGGACATGCTCGGCATGGAGGCGGCGCTCTTTCTGCCCTCGGGCACCATGTGCAACGAGATCGCCATCGCGGTTCACACCCGCCCCGGCGACGAGGTGATCTGCACGCGGGAGAGCCACATCATCTTCGCCGAGAGCGGCGGGCCGGCGGCGCTCTCGGGCGTCATGATGCATCCGGTCGACGGCGAGCGGGGCATGCTGACGGTGGAGCAGCTGAACGCCGCCGTCCGCCCGCGCTCAGCCCATGCTCCGCGGAGCCGGCTGCTCGTGGCGGAGCAGACGGCGAACCTCGCCGGCGGCGCGATCTGGCCGCTGGACCAGTTGACCGGCGTCGCGCTGGCGGCGCGAGAGGCGGGGCTCGCGACGCATCTTGACGGCGCGCGGCTGCTCAACGCGCAGGTGGCGACAGGCATTCCCGCCGCACACTACGCGCGCGGCTTCGACAGCGCGTGGATCGCCTTCACGAAGGGGCTCGGCTGCCCGGTCGGCGCGGTGCTCGCGGGCTCGCGCGACTTCGTGAGCGAGGCCTGGCTTCTGAAGCGGCGCTGGGGCGGCGCGATGCGCCAGACCGGGGTTCTGACCGCCATGTGCCTCCATGCGCTGGACCACCATGTCGCGCGGCTGGCGGAGGATCACGCGCTGGCGAGCGCCATCGGCGCCCGCCTCGCAGCGCTCCCCGCCGTCGCGCGCGTGCTGCCGGTGGAGACGAACATCGTGATCGTCGACCTCGCCGACCGGGCGCCCGACGCAAGGGAAACCAGCCGGAGATTGCGGGAAAGGGGCGTCACGGTGACGGTGATCGGCGCGAGACGCCTGCGCATGGTGACGCATCTCGACGTGGGCCCCGCCGACGCCGACGCTCTGGTCGCCGCAATGGGCGAGATTGCGTGACGCGCGCCGCCCCCGCCGACGCTCCGCAGGATGCGGCCGGCTCAGTCCGGTCGCGAAACGGATGG
>CAYGUQ010000012.1:0-24481 GCA_964352995.1 uncultured Rhodobacterales bacterium | reverse complement strand
CGCGGGCGGCGAGCTCGGCGGCGAAGCGCTCGCGGCCGAGCGCCGCCAGCCGCGCCGTCGCCGCCGCCCGCGTCTCCGGCCGCACGGGCGGCAGCTCGGCGAGGCCCTCGGTCAGCGCGGCGAAGAGCAGCCCGGAGCCGCCGACGAAGATCGGCCGCCAGCCCTCTCGGCGGCAGGTCTCAAGCGCCGCCGCGGCGTCGCGCAGCCATGCGCCGGCGGAGTAGGGCGCGCTGACCGGGACGTGGCCGTAGAGCAGATGCGGGGCGCGGGCCTCGTCCTCGCGGGTCGGGCGCGCGGTCAGCACGCGCCATTCGGCGTAGACCTGCATCGCGTCGGCGTTGATCACCGCGCCGCCGAGCCGCTCGGCGAGCCGCAGCGCCAGCGCCGACTTGCCGGAGGCCGTCGGCCCCGCGATCAGGATCGGTTTTCGCGCCCGGTGCGCAGTCTTATCGGAGGTCGGCGCGGCGCTCATCCGTCGCTGGGGACGCGCTTGCCGATGCGCGCCTCGACCGCGCGCAGCACGGCGGCGCAGTCCTGCGGGCCGAAGCCGGCGGCCTCGGCCTGCTCCAGCGTCGAGACGGCGGCGGCGAGCGCCGGGAACTTCTCCGCCGCGCCGTCGGTCATGCCCTGCGCGAGCTGGGCGTCCTTGAGCAGGAAGCGCAGCGAATAGAGCGGGGAGAAGTCCCCCCGGCGCAGCCGCGGCGCGCGGGTCTCAAGGAAGCGCGGCGCGCCGAGGCCGCCGCCGCCGAGGATCTCCAGCAGCGCGCCGGGGTCGGCGCCGGTCTCGAGGCAGAGGCCGAGCGCCTCCGCGGTCGCCACCGCGCTCAGCGCCTCCAGCGTCTGCAGGATCAGCTTCAGCCGGCAGCCGGCGCCGGACGGGCCGACATGGCGGATCATCCGCCCGCAGGCCTCCAGCGCGGGCTGCGCCCGCGTCAGCGCCGCCGCCTCGCCGCCGACGAGGAAGCCGAGCGTTCCGGCCTCGGCCTCCGCCGTCGAGCCGAGCATCGAGGCGTCGAGATGCGAGACGCCGCGGTCCGCCAGCGCCCGGTGGACGTCTTGCGTCGTCTCGGGGTCGACGGTGGAGCAGTCGACCGTGACGGCGCCGGCGCGGATCGACGCGGCGACGCCGCGCGGGCCGAGATAGACGCTGCGCGTCACGGCGCTGTCGGGCAGGCAGGTGAAGAGCAGGTCGCAGGCGGCGGCCGCGTCGGCGACCGCGCCCGCCGCTTCGGCCCCGGTCTCGGCGCAGACCCGCGACGTCGCCGCGGCGTCGGCGTCGTAGACGCGCAGCGCGCCGGGATAGGCGGCGGCGAGCCTCGCCGTCATGGGCGCGCCCATCGCGCCGAGGCCGACATAGCCGATGATCATCCTGCGCACTCCATGCTTCTGCGCCCGCTCCGTCGCCGGGCCTCGCGGCGCTGCGGCGCACCGAGCCACAGGCGCCCCGCGGGGCGCAAGGGACCGCGCGCGTCTCTCAGGCGGCGCCTTCGGTCTCGATGCGAAGCTGCTCGCCGCAGTGCTTGCAGTGTATCGCGTCCTCGTCGTGGCGGATCAGCCCGCAGGCGCGGCAGCGGTGGCGCACCTTCGCCGGGCGGAAGACGGCGGTGGCGAGGCGCACGAAGAGGGCCACGCCGGCCACCATCACGAAGACCGACAGCAGCTTGCCGACAGGGTCGTTCGGCGTGATGTCGCCGTAGCCGGTCGTGGTGAGCGTCGACACCGTGAAGTAGAGCGCGTCGATATAGCCGGCCACGCCGGTCTCGCGCCCGAAGAACAGCACGAAGACCAGCGACGCGGTCACGAACACGAACACCACGAGGTTGATCAGCGCGATCACCGCGTCCTCGTGCCGGCGGAACCAGTCGCTGTCGCGGCGCAGGTCGCGCAGCAGCTGGTAGGAGTGGATCAGCCGCAGCCCGCGCAGCACGCGCAGGAACGCGAGGTCCGCCGCCATGAAGGGGAGCACCAGAAGCGACGCCGCGACCACGAGGTCGGCCAGCGTGTAGATCCGCTTGAGCATCGCGGCGCGGTTCTCCGCCACCCAGAGCCGCGCCGAGAAGTCGAGCAGGATCAGCACGCCGAGCGCGGCGTTCAGCGCCGCCATGGCTGGCGTCGGCGCGAAGGGCATCGTCGCGATGAAGTAGAGGATCGTCGCGAAGTCGAACGCGATCAGGGCGTAGCGGAAGCGCACCGCGGCGCGGCTGCGCCCGGCATAGAGCAGCCGCACGCGGGTATGAAGCTCGTCCAGCATGCGCGCCGCGCCCGCCCGCTCAGCGCCGCGGCGCGCGCCGGATCACAGCTGCACGCCCCGCGTCAGCGCCCCGTCGATCACGAGGTTGGTGCCGGTCGTGAAGCTGGAGGCGGGGCTGGCGAGGAACACGACGCCGCGCGCCACCTCCTCCGGCTTGCCCATGCGGCCGGTCGGGTTCAGCGCCAGCGCGGTCTGGAACAGTTCGGGATTGCCCGTCTCGATGCTCGCCCAGATGCCGCCCTCGAAATAGGTGTTGCCGGGCGAGACGGCGTTGGCGCGGATCGGTTGCGCCGCGAGCTTTACCGCGAGGCCATGCATGTAGTGCACCAGCGCGGCCTTGTAGGCGCCGTAGGCGGGGCCGGTGAAGTCGGTCTCGCGGCCCGAGACGCTGGAGATCGCCGTGATCGAGGCGGCGGAGGACTTCTCCAGCCACGGCATCGCGGCGTTCACGAGGCGCACGGTGTGCATCAGGTCGGTGTGGTAGCCGGCCTCCCATGCCGCCTCGTCGTCGGTGACGGCGAGCGCGGAGACGTTGGCGACCACCATGTCGACGCCGCCGAGCGCCGCCGCCGACGCCGCGACCCAGGCCTCGAGCGCGGCCTTGTCGGCGACGTTCACCGCCTGCCCGAACGCCGTCACGCCCTTGGCCGAGAGCGCCGAGACGGCCGCGTCGACCTCGGCCCCGTTGCGCGCGCAGATCGAGACATGCGCGCCCTCCGCGGCGAAGATCTCCGCCACATGCCGCCCGATGCCCTTGCTGCCGCCGGTCACCAGCGCGCGCAGTCCCTTGAGCCCCAGATCCATCGCCGTCTCCCTCCATGCGTGATGTCGCGCAGCTTTCCCGCAACCGCGCCGCGCCGCAACCGTCTCGGAGGCGGCGGTTTGCGGCGCGCGGCTCAGAAGGGGATGGGGCGGCCGAGATGGTCCTCGAAGACGCCGGTGCGCGCCAGCGTCAGCGCTTCGAAGCGCGCCAGCAGCCCCGCCGCGCTCTCCTCCGGCGAGACCTCTGCGCCTGCGCCGCCCATGTCCGTGCGGACCCAGCCGGGATGATAGGCGCCCACGGCGACGCCGAGGCTCTTGAGTTCGAGCGCGAGGTTGATCGCCAGGTTCGTCGCCGCCGCCTTGGAGGCGCGGTAGATGTAGGAGTCGCCCCGCGGGCGCGCGGAGCTGCCCATCACCGACGAGATCACCGCGACCTTGCCGGCGCGAGACCGGCGCAGATGCGGCAGGAACGCCCGCACGGTGAAGAACGGCCCCGCGACGTTGGTCATCAGCACCGTCGAGAACGCCTTCGCGTCGTAGTCAGGCCCGGCCACGCCGCCGCGCCCGATCAGCGCCCCGGCGTTGCAGACCAGCAGGTCGATGGTCTGGTCGGCGAGGGTTTCGGCGAGGCTCTCGGCGCGCGCGGGGTCCGTCACGTCGAGGGTGAAGCTCTCGACCGTTCCGCCGGCCTGCGCCAGCCGGGCCATGCCGTCGCAGCCGGCGGGGTTCCGGCATGTCGCGAGCACCCTGTCGCCCCGCGCCGCAAAGGCGTGGGCCATCGCCCAGCCCACCCCGCGGTTCGCGCCCGTCACAAGCACCGTCTGCACGCGCGCCTCCCTGTTGGCGTCGAAGCCGCAGACCTGCGCTCCGGCGCGTCGCTTCAGTTTCGATCCGCACCGAAAGCGCTGATATCTCAGGCGCTTTTTTGTGCGTGAACCGGTCCGCTCATCTCGTGGGCGAGCGCGCCGCGATGTCAAGCCGTCGCCGTTTAGCGCGCTCAACCGTAACGCAGCACTGTCGCCAGCCCGCCGCGCGAGAGCGCCTCGGGCAGCGCTCCGGGCGCGTCCTCGAACGCGATCTCTTCGTCTATCAGGGCGTCGAGCCGGTCGTCCAGCAGCAGGCGCAGGGCCGTCTCCAGCCGCCGGCGGTGGCTCCAGCGCGGCCGGCGTTCCGGCGGCAGCGAGCCCACCTGGCTCGACACGATGCGCAGGCGCTGGGAGTGGAAGGCGCCGCCGAGCGGCAGCGGCGTCTCGCCGGCGCCGTGCCAGCTCATCTCCACCAGCGTCCCCTCCGGCCCGAGGCGGTCGAGCGCGCGCGCGAGCCCTGCGGCGGTGGCGGAGGCGTTGAAGGCGACGTCGCAGCCGGCCGGCGGCTCCGCGAATTTCACGCCGAGTTGCGCTGCAATGTCGCCGCGTTGCGCTATTACGTCCCAGATCGTCGCCTCCACGCCAGCGATTCGGGCGCAGAGGGCGGCGACGAGCAGTCCGACGGCTCCGGCGCCCATGACGGCGACGCGGTCGCCGGGGCCGACGCGCCCGTCCCACGTCGCATTGAGCGCCGTCTCCATGTTGGCGGCGAGCACGGCGCGGCGCGCGGGCAGCCCGTCGGGCAGCGCGACGAGAGACGCCGCGGGGGCGGCGAAAAGGGTTTGATGCGGGTGCAGAGAGAAGACGTCGCGACCGACCAGCTCAGCCGGCCCGTCCTCGACGCGGCCGACGGCGCAGTAGCCGTACTTCACCGGAAACGGGAAGTCGCCGGACTGGTTCGGCGCGCGCATCCGCGCGCGTTCGCTTTCCGGCACGCGGCCCTCGGCGACGAGGCGCTCCGTGCCGCGGCTGACGCCGGACCAGAGCGTGCGGACGAGCGCGTCCCCCGGCCCGGGCCGAACGTCCTCCTCGCGCAGCGCCGCGCGCCCCGCGGCCTCCCACCACAGCGCCTGAGCCTTCATCGGATGCGCTCCCTTCAACCCGCGCCCAGAAAGACCCCGCGACCATGACCGACGCAACCACCGTCATCGCCGATCTTCCCGCGCGCGACCGGCGGGACGGGATGACCCCCGCCGGCCTCCAGCCCCGCGCGACGCTCGCCCGCCGGCGCGCGCTCGTCTTCGCGCTGAACGCGCTGACCGTGGCCGGTCTGGGCCTGGGCGTGGCCTCGGTGTTCGCCGTCGGCGGCTTCTCGACGCCCGAGATCGTGATCCTCGCCTGCTTCCTGATCGGCGCGCCGTGGACCGTGATGGGCCTTTGGAACGCGCTGATCGGCCTGTGGGTGCTGCACGGCCGGCGCTTCGGAGGCTCGCTGCGCTCCGCCTGCCCGGTGATCGACGACGGCGACGGCGACGAGGCGCTGACGCTGCGCGTCGCGGTGACGATGTTCCTGCGCAACGAGCCGCCGGCGCGGGCGCTGGAGCGGCTGGCCGCCGTGCGCGAGGGCCTCGACGCGACCGGGCAGGGCGAGCGCTTCGACCTCTTCGTACTCTCAGACACCGACGAGCCGGAGGTCGCGGCCGAGGAGGAGCGCGTCTTCGCCGCCATGCGGCCCCGGCACGGCTATGGCGCCGTCTATCGCCGCCGCGAGACCAACGAGGGCTGGAAGTCGGGCAACATCCGCGACTTCCTGCGCCGCTGGGGGCGCGACTACGACGCCTTTCTGCCGCTCGACAGCGACAGCCTGATGGGCGGCGGGACGATCCTGCGCATGGCGCGCATCATGCAGAAGCACCCGCGGCTCGGCATCCTGCAAAGCCTCGTCGTTGGAACGCCTTCGCAGAGTTTCTTCGCGCGGCTGTTTCAGTTCGGGATGCGCGCGGGCATGCGCAGTTTCACCGCCGGCTCGGTGTGGTGGCACGGCGAGGCCTGCGCCTACTGGGGCCACAACGCGCTGATCCGCGTCGCGCCGTTCCGCACGCGCTGCCGCCTGCCGGTGCTGCCGGGCGAGCCGCCGCTCGGCGGGCACATCCTCAGCCATGATCAGGTCGAGGCCGCGCTGATGCGCCGCGCCGGCTTCGAGTGCCGCGTGCTGCCGGTGGAGACCGAGAGCTTCGAGGACAATCCGCCGACGCTGCTCGACTTCATCAAGCGCGACCACCGCTGGTGCAACGGCAACATGCAGTACTTCCCGCTGACGCGGCTGCGCGGGCTGGTTCCGCTCAGCCGGTTCCAGATCGTCTCGGCCATCGCGATGTATTTCGGAGGCCCGGCCTGGATGCTGATGACGCTGGCGGCGGCGGCGATGATGGTGTGGCCGAGCGAGGGCCAGACGCTCGACCTCGCCTTCGGCGTGACGATGTTCTTCATCATGTTCTCGGTCTCGCTGGCGCCCAAGATCGCCGGCTGGATCGACGTGGCGCTGACGCCGGGGGGCGTGCGCCGCTACGGCGGGACGGCGCGTTTCGCGGCGGGGGCGCTGGCTGAGACGGCGTTCTCGATGCTGATGGCGCCGGTGGCGGCCTTCGCGGTGACGGTGTTCATGATCGCGCTGGCGATGGGCCGGCGGATCTCGTGGTCGGGCCAGCAGCGCGACCTCGCCTCGGTGAACTGGGCGCAGGCCGCGCGCGCCATGTGGCCGCAGACGCTGCTCGGCGCGGGGCTGACCTGGGCGATCGCGACGCTGGCGCCGGGCGCGCTGATCTGGGCGTCGCCGGTGCTGGCGGGCCTGACGCTCTCGATCCCCTTCTGCATGCTGACGGCAAGCCCGGCGCTGGGGCGGATGGCGGCGCGCGTCGGGCTCTGCGCCACGCCGGAGGAACTTGCGCCGACGCCGGCGCTGGAGCGCATCGGCGGCGGCGGCGGCCCCCGGCCCGCGCCGCTGCGCGCGGCGTGACGGTGACGCCGGCCGCTTCTCCGGGCTAGTCTTCCGGCGGGGCGAGGGGGATTCGGCATGGAGAGCGCGCAGGCCGTCGTCGCCGTCGCCGAACTCTGGCTCTGGGCCGGCGCGCTCGCGGCGCTGGCCGTGCTGCCGGCGCTCGGCCGCTTCGAGCCCGCGGCGCGCGGCGCCTGGGCGTTCCGCCCGCTGCTGATCCCCGGTTTCCTGCTGCTCTGGCCGCTGATCCTGTGGCGGCTCGCTCGCCGGGGGGCGGAGGACCCGCGCGCCCGCCATGCGCCGCCCCTGCGCCTGCAGGCCGGCGCGGCGCTGGCGCTGGTCGCGGCGCTGGCGCTGACCACGGCGCTGGCGCTCGCCGTCAGGCAGTCCCCGCCCGGAAACGCCCCCGAGGCCGCTCCCGTGCGGCTGACGGCGCCGCAATGAGCGTCGCCTTCGTCCCGGTGCAATGGACCCGCGCCAAGTGGGTCTATGACGGCGTTCTGCTCATCGCTGTAGCGCTTTACGTCGGGATCTTCATGGGCGCATGGAGCATGTGGGGGCCGCCGGTGGACGGCTGGATCCTGCGCGCCCGCGCCTTCGGCAGCTGCGCCTTCCTGCTGCTGACGGTCATCCTCTGCGCCGGGCCGCTGGCGCGGCTCGACCCGCGCTTCCTGCCGCTGCTCTACAACCGCCGCCACGCCGGGGTGATCTGCTGCGTGCTGGCGCTTATCCACGCCGACGCCGTGCTGTCGTGGTACTTCGCCTTCTCCGCGACCGACCCCTACGCCGCGGCGCTGGGCGTCAACACCGGCTACGGCGCGGCGCTGGGCTTTCCGGTCGAGCCGCTGGGGGCCTTCGCGCTGGTCTGCCTGGGGCTGCTCGCGGCGACGAGCCATGACGCGTGGCTCAGCCTGCTCGGCCCGCCGGTCTGGAAGCGGCTGCACCTGCTGATCTACCCGGCCTACGCCGCCGTCGCCGCCCATGTGATGCTCGGCGCCGCGCAGGGCGAGACCAGCGCGGCGCTGGGCTGGATGGCGGGGCTCGGCGCCGCGGCGGTCGCTGGGCTGCATCTGGCGGCGCGGGGGCGCGCGCCGGCGGCGGCGGCCGGCGACTGGGTCGAGGTGCCGGAGGTCGACGCCATCGAGGAGGGCCGCGCCCGCGTCGTGGCGCTTCCCGGCGGCGCAAGGGCGTCGGTCTGGCGGCACGAGGGTCGGCTCTGGGGCCTCTCCAACGCCTGCGCCCACCAGAACGGCCCGCTGGGCGAGGGGCGGATTCTCGACGGCTGCGTGACCTGCCCGTGGCACGGCTTCCAGTACCGGGTTCAGGACGGCCGTTCGCCGGCGCCCTTCACCGAGCGCGTGCCGACCCACCGGCTGCGGCGCGAGGGCGCCCGCGTGCTGATCGAGGCCGCGCCGCAGCTTCCGGGCGAGCCGACGGAAGGGCTGAAGGCGTGAGCGAAAGACCCTTCTTCGTGGGCTACCTGCCGGCGCCCAGCGGGCTGCGCGGCTTTCTGGCGCTGGCGGGCCTGTGCCTCGCGGGCCTCTTCGCCGGGATGGCGCTGGCGATGGCGCTGACGGCGCGCGACACGGGCGACGGCGCGCTGATGGGCTGGGAGGACGGCGTGCAGGGCGTGATCGTCGCCGACGCCTACCCGCTGCTGCACGTCGTCGAGGATTCCCCGCGGCTGCCGGCGGGTTCAGTCGTCGTGATGTCGGCGCTGAACAAGAACGGCGTCGCCGACCGCGCCCTGCCGCTCGCGGGGCGGGCGGTCTCGGCGAGCGGGCTCTACACCCTGCGCGGCGACGTGGTCATGCTCCAGCTGCGCTTCGGCGAGGCCGGCCTCGCCCCGCGGGAGGGCGCCGCCCCGCCGCCCGAGCGCGAGGCGCTGGGCCGCTGGCGGCTGACCGGCGAGATCTGCGACGGCAAGTGCTACGCCGGCGCGATGCGGCCGGGCCGGGGCCTGTCGCACAAGGCTTGCGCGAACCTGTGCGTGCTGAGCGGCGTCCCGCCGATCTTCGTGCTGGAGCAGCCGTTCGAGGGCCGCGAATACCTGCTCGTCACCACGCCCGACGGCCGGCCGGTCGGCCCCGAGACCATGGACCTCTCGGCGATCCTCATCTCGGCGGAAGGCGAGGTCGAGCGGGTGGGCGACCTGCTGATCTTCCGGTTCGACCCCGCCACCGCGAGGCGGCTGTGAGGGCCGCGGCCGGTCTCGTGGCGGCGACGTCGCTGGCGCTCGCGATCCTGCACGCCTCGCCGTTCTGGCCCTGGCGCGCGCTCTGCGGGCCGCTGGCGGGGACGGGCTTCTGCGACGGCGCGGGCCTCTTCGGCGCGGGCTGGCTGCCGATGCGCGGCGACTGGCTCGCCGCGGCGCTGCGCGGCACCTGGCTGGCGGACGCGGCGCTGCTGGTCTGGGCGCTCGGCGCCATCCTGCTGCTGAGCCTCGCGCAGCGGTTGTGGGACGCGGCGTTGCGCTGAGGGCGGCTTGCGCTGCGCCGCGGCATGGGCATGATCGGGGCGTTCTTGCGCACGGGAGCGCCCCATGAGCCTCGCAACCCCCTATCTCCTGTTTCTCGGCGACGCGCCGGACATGCTGGCCGCCAAGGTGGCGCTCGGCGTCAAGCAGTGGCGCCCCGAGAACTGCGTCGGCCAGATGAAGCTCGACGGCTGCAAGGCCGACTGCGGGCTGACCGACATGACCATCGCCGAGGGCGTCGCGGCCGGGGCGAAGACGCTGCTGATCGGCGTGGCCAACCGCGGCGGCGTCATCGGCCCGCACTGGGTCTCGGCGCTGACGGCGGCGCTGGAGGCGGGGCTCGACCTCGCCGCCGGCCTGCACAACCGCCTGGCCGACGTGCCGGAGCTGGCGGAGACGGCGCGCCGCCTCGGCCGCACGCTGCACGACGTGCGCGTGCCGAAGCCCGGCCTGCCGATCGGCAACGGCGCCAAGCGCACCGGCAAGCGCCTGCTGCCGGTCGGCACCGACTGCTCCTGCGGCAAGATGTACACCGCGCTGGCGATGGAGGAGGAGATGCGCGCGCGCGGCCGCAAGGCCACCTTCCGCGCCACCGGCCAGACCGGCATCCTCATCACCGGCGAGGGCGTGCCGCTGGACGCCGTGGTCGCCGACTTCATCTCCGGCGCCATCGAGACCATCTGCCCGGACGCCGACGACGACCACTGGGACATGGTGGAGGGGCAGGGCTCGCTGATGCACCCCTCCTTCGCCGGCGTCACCATGGGCCTGATCCACGGCGCGCAACCGGATGCGCTGGTGATCTGCCACGAGCCGACGCGCAGCCACATGCGCGGCCTGCCGCACTATCCGATCCCCTTGATGCAGGACGTGATGGAGGCGAGCCTCGCCGCCGCGAAGCTCACCAACCCCGCGGCGAAGTTCGTGGGCGCCTCGATCAACACCCACGCGCTCAGCCCCGAGCAGGCGCAGGCCGAGCTCGCCCGCGTGGAGGACATACTGGGCCTGCCGGCGGTCGACCCCGTCCGCACCGGCGTCAGCGCGATCGTCGACGTGCTGGAATGAGCCTCTCGCTCGACGTCGTCACCGAACGCTACGAGATCGCGGGCGGCTTCCGCATCGCCCGCGGCGCGCGCACCCACGCCGAGGTGGTCGTCGCCACGCTCAGCGAGGGGCGGCTCAGGGGGCGGGGCGAGTGCCTGCCCTATGCGCGCTACGACGAGAGCCTCGACAGCGTGACGGAGCAGATCCTCGACATGGGCGGCGCGCTGGCCGGCGGGCTGGACCGCGCCGGGCTGCAACGCGCCATGCCGGCGGGCGCCGCGCGCAACGCGCTCGACTGCGCGCTGTGGGACCTCGAGGCCAAGCGCGCCGGAGCGCGCGTGTGGGAGCTGGCGGGGCTGGCGGCGCCGCGCCCGACGCCCACCGCCTTCACCCTCGGCATCGACGCGCCCGAGGCGCTGCGCGCCAAGGCCGCCGCCAACGCCCACCGGCCGCTGCTCAAGGTGAAGCTCGGCGGCCCCGCCGACGACGGCGGCGCCGGAGACCTCGCGCGGCTCAGGGCCGTGCGCGAGGGCGCGCCGCAGGCCACGATCATCGTCGACGCCAACGAGGGCTGGCGGCTGGCGGACTACCAGCGCCTCGCCCCCGAGATGACCGCGCTGGGCGTGGCGATGGTCGAGCAGCCGCTGCCGGCCTGCGACGACGACGCGCTGGAGGGGCTCGACCGCCCGCTGCCCGTCTGCGCCGACGAGGCGTGCCACGACCGTGACTCGCTCGCCGCGCTCAAGGGCCGCTACGACATGATCAACATCAAGCTCGACAAGACTGGCGGGCTGACCGAGGCGCTGGCGCTGCGCGACGAGGCGCGCGCGATGGGCTTTCAGGTGATGGTCGGCTGCATGCTCGCGACCTCGCTGGCCATGGCGCCGGCGCTGATCGTCGCGCAGGGCGCCGAGGTCGTCGACCTCGACGGCCCGCTGCTGCTCTCGAAGGACCGCGAGCACGGCCTGATCTATGACGCGAGCGGCGCGCATGCGCCCTCGGCCAAACTCTGGGGATGACCATGAGCCGCATCGTCTACGTCAACGGCGCGTTCCTGCCGGAGGAGGACGCGAAGATCTCCGTTTTCGACCGCGGCTTCCTGTTCGCGGACGGCGTCTACGAGGTGACGACCGTGCTCGACGGCCGGCTGATCGACAACGCCGGGCACATGGTGCGGCTGGAGCGCTCGCTGAACGAGCTCGGCATGGGCTGCCCGGTGCCGGTTTCGGAAATCCCGGCGCTGATGGCGGAGCTGGTCGAGAAGAACGGCGTGGCCGAGGGCATGGTCTACCTTCAGGTGACGCGCGGCGCCGCGGACCGCGACTTCGCCTTCCCCAAGGACGCGACGCCCTCGCTCGTGATGTTCACGCAGGCGCGCAACGTCGCCGACACCGCCTCGGCGCGCGACGGCATCAAGGTGATCTCGGTTCCCGACATGCGCTGGGCGCGGCGCGACATCAAGACGGTGCAGCTTCTGGCCCCCTCGATGATGAAGCAGAAGGCCAAGGACGCCGGCGCCGACGACGCGTGGATGGTGGAGGACGGCTTCGTCACCGAAGGCACCTCCAACAACGCCTACATCGTCACGAAGGGCGGCAGCATCGTGACGCGCCAGCTCTCCACCGCCATCCTGCACGGCATCACCCGCGCCGCGGTGCTGAAGCTCGCCCGCGAGGCGCAGCTCAAGGTCGAGGAGCGGCCCTTCACCATCGCCGAGGCGCAGGACGCGGCGGAGGCGTTCTACACCTCCGCCTCCTCCTTCGTGACGCCGGTGGTCGAGATCGACGGCGCGAAGGTGGGCGAGGGGCGGCCCGGCCCGGTCGCGAAGCGCCTGCGGGAGCTCTACATCGAGACCGCGCGGGCCGAGGCCGGCTGAGGCCCCGGCGGCCGGCTCAGGCGTCAGCCCGCCGCGGCCTCCAGCGTCGGCAGGCAGGCGTCGACGATCTCGCGCAGGCGGTCGCGGCCGAAGCTCGGGTCATGGCCGCCGTGCACGACGCTGACCGGCAACTCGCGCAGGCGGCGCAGGGTGCGCGCGTAGACCGGGGCGTCGAAGGGGATCAGCGGCCCGTCGTAGATCGCGTCGCCGGCGAAGAGAACGCCCGTCTCCGGCTCCCATAGCGCGATTCCGCCCGGCGAGTGGCCCGGCAGGTGCAGCACCTCGAACACGCGGTCGCCGAGGTCGACGGCGTCGCCCTCCTCCAGCAGCCCGGTCGCCGGCGCGCCCCGCAGCAGATAGGACTCGGGGTCGTAGCCCTCCCACGGCACGGCGTCGATCAGCAGGTCCCAGAGCGGCGGATAGCCCGCGTCGCGGAACGCCTGCAGCGTCTCGGGCGAGAAGTCGGCCGAGCGCAGCGAGCGGATGCCCTTCGGCTCGGCCATGTCGTCGGCCTCGGCGGGGTGGACGAGCCGCTCGTCGAACTCGTGCACGCCGCCGATATGGTCGATGTGGGCGTGGCTCGCGACATGGACCAGCGGCTTGGCGGGCTCGGCGCGCAGAGCGTCGAGGACGGGCCGCAGCGGCGCCACGCCCATGCCGCTGTCGAGGATCACGTCGCGGTCGCGCCCCTCGATCAGGAACATGTTGGCCTGTTCGAGGACATGGACGTGCGGCTCGATCAGCACCGTGGTCGTCGCGTCGAGACGCTTCGTCTCGAACCACCGCTCGGCGACGGGCAGGCTCATGGCCGCGCCGCCGGATGGTCGGCGAGGAAGGCGCGCAGGTCGAGCACGCGCTTCTCGTCGAGGCTGACATAGACGAAGCCCATGTTGGTGCGCTCCGCCACCATCGGGCCGGGGAAGGGCAGCCAGCTCAGCTCGCGCGAGCCGAAGCTGGGGCTGGCGGTGCCGACCTGCCATTCGGTCGTGATCTGGACGTCGACAAGCTTCAGCGACGGGCCGCCGTCGGCCGCGGCGACCTCCAGCGGCACGCCGGCCAGCCGGAGGAACGCCATCTTGTCGCCCGCCGCGCGGAACCCGTCGATGAACTGGGCCGAGAGCGCGGCGATGGTCTCCGCGGTCTCGGGCTCGTGCATGTGGCTGTGGAGGTGGCCGGCGTGGTCGTGGTTGTGGCCCGGAGCGTGCGGATGCGCGTGGGAATGGGCGTGCGCGTGGCCATGGGCGTGGGAATGGTCGTGCGGATGTCCGTCATGGGGCATGGGACGCGCTCACTTCCGCTTCGCCGGCGTCGACCAGCGCCGGCCGTGGGTCGCCGCGTCGTAGTCGCCCATCGGCAGGCTCACGGGCTTGTCGATGTGGCCCTTGTGCTTGCCGAGCACGCCGGCGGAGACCATCGAGCCCAGCACGTCCACGATGACGCGGGTGCCCATGAGCGCGGTGATCTCCGACTGGTCGTAGGGCGGCGAGACCTCGACGAGCTCCATGCCGCAGATGCCCTGCGCCGCGACCTTGCCGGCGAGCGCCAGCGCCTCGCGCGGCAGGAAGCCGCCGGGCTCGGGCCAGCCGGTGCCGGGGACGAAGCCGCAGTCGATGCTGTCGATGTCGAAGGACATGTAGACCATGTCCACCCCGTCCCACGCCATCTCCAGCGCCATCTCGGCGGTCCTGTCGACGCCCATCTTCTCCATGTCCGACATCGTGATGATGTTGGTGTGGCGCTCCCGCGCGACCTTCACCGCCTCGCGCGGCACCTGCCAGCCGCCGATGCCGACCTGGACGAGGTTCTTGGCCGGCACGTTCGGCATGTTGGTGGCGTGGAACCACGGCGTCGTGTGCATCCGCTCGTCGAGGTCCTTCTCCTGGATGTCGGCGTGGCGGTCGAAATGCACGATGCCGATCTTCTTGGAGGTGCACTCGGCGATGCCGCGCACGCAGGGGTAGCCGATGGAGTGGTCGCCGCCGATGATGATCGGCATCGAGCCCGACGAGAACACGTGGGAGACGGCGCGGCTGATCTGGTCGAAGGTCTTCTCGATGTTGCCGGGGATGGTGAAGATGTCCCCGGCGTCGCAGAGCGACATCTGCTCGCGCAGGTCGATGGCCATCTCGTAGTTGTAGGGGGTGTAGAGCGCGGAGATCTTGCGCACGCCCTGCGGCCCGAAGCGCGTGCCGGGGCGGTAGGTGGTGCCGCCGTCGAACGGCGCGCCGAGCACGGTGGCGTCGTAGTGGCCCACCTCGGTCACGTCCTCGGCGTAGGGCGCCTTCAGGAAGGTGTTGATGCCGGCGTAGTGGGGCAGCTCGCCGCGCGCGAAGGTGGGGATCGCGCGGTCCTCGATGCTGTCGGCCGCCGTCAGGCCCATGCGCAGGGCCCACTGCTTCTCCTTCTCCCATTCGCCACCGGGAATGTCCGCCTCGGCCTGCATCGCCTTCCAGCCCAGCAGCTTGCTGAGGTCGGGGTGATGCGCGCGCCGCTCTGGCGGGCGCCGGTCGGCGGGGTGGTGGCTGCGGCTGCGGTCACGCTGCATCGGGGTTTCTCGCGCTCTTCTGGAAGGGAATCCCGCCGTCGCGGGCGTCGAAGTCGTAGGTGATCGTCGCGCCCCAGCGCTCCGGCGCGTGAGGGTCCCACCGCAGCTTGTCGAACACAAGCACGCGGTCGCCCAGCTTGAAGCCCTCGCTGAGGTCGTGCGTCACCATGAACACCGTCATCGGCGCCTGCTCCCGCAGCTCGGTGAGAAAGGCGTGCATGGAGAGCCGCGTGCCGGGGTCGAGCGCGCCGAAGGGTTCGTCGAGCAGCAGGATGCGCGGGCGGGCCTGCAGCGCCTGCGCGATGGCGAGGCGCTGCTGCATGCCCCCCGAGAGCGCGGCAGGGTACTGGTTCGCGACATGGGCGAGGCCGACCCGCGCCAGCGCCTCGTCCGCCCGCGCCCGCGCCTCGCGCCGCGCTCGGCCCCAGAGCCGGCCCCAGCGCGCGGAGAGCTCCTCGGCGGCGAGGATGTTGTCGCGGACGGTGAGGTGCGGGAACACCGAGTACTTCTGGAACACGACGCCGCGGTCGCGGTCGGGCTCTCGCGCGGGGGGCTTGCCGGCGATGCGGACCTCGCCGCGCATCGGCGTCTCCTGCGCCAGCAGCAGCCGCAGGAAGGTGCTCTTGCCGCAGCCCGAGGCGCCGACGATGGAGACGAAGCAGCCTTCCTCCACCTCCACCGACACGCGCTCCAGGATCGGGCGGTCGCCGTAGTTCTGGAAGACGTCGCGGACGCTGACGAAGCTCACCGCTGCGCCTCCGCCCACGGGAAGGCCCGCGCCGAGACGCGGCGCAGCGCGAAGTCGAGCAGCGCGGCGAGCAGCGTGATCCACGCGACGTAGACGAGGATGACGTCCATCGCGAGGTAGCGGCGCACGAGGAAGATGCGGTAGCCGAGGCCCTCCGTCGCCGCGATGGCCTCCGCCGCGATGAGGAACAGCCACGCCGGCCCCAGCGACAGCCGCACCGCCTGTATCAGCCGCGGCGTCGCTTGTGGCAGCGCCACACTGAGCGCGATGACGAGCGAGGAGGCGCCGAGCGTCTCGGCCTTGACGATCTGCTCGCGCGGGGTCTCGCCCACGCGGGCCGCCATGTCGCGGATCATGAACGGGGCCGTGCCGATCACGATCAGCGCGACCTTGCTGACCTCGCCGAGCCCGAAGACGATGAAGAGGATCGGCAGCAGCGCCAGCGGCGGCGCCATCGACACCGCGGCGACGAAGGGCGAGAGGCCGGCGCCGGCCAGCGGCAGCAGTCCCGCCGCCAGCCCCAGCGTCAGCGCCAGAACCGCGGCGATGCCGACGCCGAGGCCGAGCCGCATGAGGCTCGCCCACGTGTCGTTCCAGAACAGGATGTCGCCGGAGCGCCGGTCGGGCTCGGTCATCGCCGCGACCGCCGCGTCCCAGAGCGTCGAGGGCGCCGGCAGCAGCTTGTCGGCGGGGTTCTCCGCCAGCCGCGCCTCCGAGCCGAGCGCGTAGGCCAGCGCCGCGAGCGCGAAGGGCGCCAGCGCCAGCGCGACGGCGAGCGGGCGGCCGGGACGGCGGTTGATCCAGCGCATGCCGCCGCCCGCGCTCCGGGCCTGCGGGATCAGAGCGAGCCGTCGGCGGCCATGGCCATGAACTCGGTGGAGAACCGCAGCTTCACGTTGGCGGGGTCGCCGGTGACGGAGCCGTCGGGGTACTCCACGCCGATGAACTCCGCCGAGGGGGCGCCGACGCCGAGGATGCCCTTGTCGAACAGGAACGCGGCGACCTCGGGCATGGTGGTCTTGACCTCCTCGCTCGCGGCGAAGGCCACGGCGTCGGCGGGCGTCCAGAACATCTTCGTGGCGGCGAGCTGCGCGTCGTAGCCGGCGAGGTCGGTGCCTGACGCCTCGGCCATCGCGGTGCGCGCGGCGCGGCCCTCCTCGCTGTCGCTGCTCATCAGCGCCATGGTCTCGTACCAGGCGCCGACCAGCGCCTTGCCGAGGCCGGGGTTCGCCGCCAGCGTCTCGGTGTTGACGGCCAGCATGTCGATGATTTCGCCGGGGATGTCGGCGCTGTCGAAGAGGATGGTGCTGTCGGGTTCGGCGTCGATGGCCGCGACCAGCGGGTTCCACGTCACCACCGCCTCGACGTCCGACGTCGCCCATGCGGCGATCATGTCGGCGTCGGAGGTGTTGACCACGGCGGCGAGGTCGGACTCCGCCAGTCCCGCGCTGTCGAGCGCGCGCGCGAGCAGGTAGTGGCTGACGGAGAGCTCCACGAGGTTGACCGGCTTGCCCGCGAGGTCGGCGATGGCGCCGCCGCCCTTCACGATCAGCGCGTCGTTGCCGTTGGAGTAGTCGCCGATGATCAGCGCGGTGGTGTCGACGCCGCCGCCGGCGGGGATCGAGAGCGCGTCCATGTTCGTCACGGTCACGCCGTCGAAGGCGCCGGCGGTGTACTGGTTGATCGACTCGACATAGTCGTTGAACTGCACGATCTCGACGTCGACGCCGTATTTCTCCGCCCAGCGGTCCATGATCCCGCTGTCCTCGATGTAGCCCCAGGGCATCCAGCCGGCGTAGATCGACCAGCCGATGCGGAACGAGCCCTCGGCGGCGGCGGTCATCGGCGCGGCGGCCAGCGAGGCGGCCAGCGCCGCCGAGCAAGCGAGACGAAGCGTCATGCGGAGTTTCCCTGTCACCGTGCGTTCGTGGCGGCGTTTGCGGCGCCGACGATGGAAGCGGGGGCGGCGAGACGCCAGCCATGCGGCCCGGGCGGCGCCCAAGTTCGGCGCAGTTGCGCGGGTAATGCGCAGGTCTTGCGCGAGGCGCCCATGAATCAGGCGAAAGCCTCGCGACTCATGACGCGCCAGCGCCTCGTTCGCGGGCGCCCGTGGAAATCGCGGTCCGCTATCGTCACCACCTCGCCGCGCAGGTCCGCGGGGTCGAAGGGCGCCGCGCCCACCCTCAGCGGGTTCGCCGAGCGCGTGACGCGGGCCCTGCCGGCCTCGATGGCGCCGACGCTGAACTCCTGGTCGAGGGCCGCGGGGTCGCGCGCCGCGAGCCTCTCCGCCAGCGGCGGGCCGGCCTTCGCTCCGGGGTCGCCCCAGCCCAGCGAGAAGGCCGTCGCCGTGGCGACCAGCCAGCCGAGGCGGCCGGCGTCGTCGGCGAGCGCCAGAGCGAGGCCGGGGCGCGCTTCCTCCCGAGTCCAGAGTTCGGCGTAGTCGGCGTGGACGCCGGTCTCCACCAGCCCCTCGGCGGTGGTCTCCAGCCGGCCGACGTCCTCTCCGTCGAGCGGCCCGCGCCAGTTGATCGCGCGCGTCCAGACGCAGAGGTCGCCCGCCACCGATGTCGTTCCCGCAAAGCCCTCGCAGCGCGCCAGCGCCGCCAGCGCGGCGTCGTCGAGATCGGCGAGCGCCGCGGCGCCGGCGAGGTCGGGCAGGTCGGCGGGCGTGCGCAGGTCGACGAAGATCGTCGGCCCCTGCCGCCAGAGCACCGTCGTGTTGCGGTCCTCCACCCCCGGCGCCCGCAGCCAGACGCGCCGCCAGAGGCCGCGGAGCGCCTCGGGGACGGGCGGGCTCACGCAGCGGCGGCGGCGAGGCCCGCGAAGGCGGCGGCGATCTCGGCCGCGGGGCGCACGGCGCCGGTCTGTAGATAGTCGAAGGCCGTGAGCGAGGCGTCGTGCGCCGCCTGCGACGAGCCTCCCACCGCGTCGCCCGCGACGCGCATGTGATAGTCGTGCTGGTGGCCGTCGGCGAAGGTGTAGTGCACGCACACGTCGGTCAGCCCGCCGACCAGAACCAGCGTCTGCGCCTTCAGGCCCTTGAGCAGGATCTCCAGATCGGTGCCGAAGAAGCAGGAGTAGCGCCGCTTGCGGATCACGTAGTCGTCGGGGCGCAGGCCCACCTCCTCCACGGCGATCTCGGTGCCCTCGCGGCCCTCGACGCAGTGGACCGTCTCGGTCCCGTCGAGCTCGCGGCCGAAATCCACCATGTCGGGGCGGTGCGCCTCCTGGAAGAAGACCAGCGGCACGCCCGCGGCGCGCGCGGCGTCGATCAGCGTGCGGGCGCGGCGCATGTTGGGCACGTAGTCGGGCATCTTGGGGATGCCGCCGTCGTAGCCGGTCAGGAACGCCGACTTCTGGATGTCGATCACCAGCAGCGCGGGGCGCCCGACGATCAGGGGTTGCTGGGGCATCTTCGGTCTCCTCAGTCGTCGGCGCGCGCGGGGTCGGCGCCCATCAGGCGGGGCAGGTCGCCCCAGCGGGCGATGGCGGCGAAGGTCAGCGCCGATACGGCGATGAAGAGGATCGCCGCCACCGCCATCGTCGGCGTGAAGCCGTTGCGCAGCGAGTTGAAAATCTGCAGCGTCACCGTCGCGAAGCCCGACGCGGAGACGAAGAACATCACGATGAACTCGTTGAAGCTCAGCACCATGGCGAAGAAGAAGCCGGATACGGTGTAGGGGATCGTCTGCGGCAGGATCACGGTGCGGAAGGTCGCGCGGGCGTTCGCCCCCATGGTCGCGGCGGCGTCGAGATGGGCGCGGTCGATGGACTGGAGCCCGACGGAGATCGTCGCCAGAGGCAGCGCGAGAAAGAGCGCGGCGTGGCTGAGCACGCCGGCCGCCATCGTCCCCAGCGCGCCGAAGAAGCTCCAAAGGAAGCCCAGCCCGACGCCGAAGACGATGGGCGGCAGGATGAAGGGCATGCCGCCGAGCCCCGCCAGCGCGCGCGACCACCGGTCTCCGCTGCGCCACAGGCCATAGGCGATGGGCCACGCCGCCAAGGTCGCCAGCGCCGCGGAACCCAGCGCGATGACGACGGAGGCCTCCAGCGAGGTGCGCCACACCGGGTCTCCGGCGAAGAACTCCGCAAAGCGCGCGAGCGTCGGCTCCTCCGGCGGGAACAGCATGGTGCGTCCGCCGTTGAGCGCCGCGGCGCAGACGACCACGATGGGCGCGGCGAGGAAGGCCGCGCACCAGGCCAGCCACGCCCGCGCCATCATCGCTTCACTCCCACCCGCGCGGCGGCCCAGAGGCACAGCGCCGCCGCCGCCAGCAGCACCACCGACTGCGCGGCGCCGAAGGGCGCGTCGAGCGTCTGCCCGCGCACCGCGTCGTAGATCGTCACCGTCAGCGTCTGCTTCGCGGGGGGCGTGAACACCGTCACCGCCACATAGGCCCCGAGCAGATAGACGAAGAGCAGCAGCGCCGAGCCGATCAGCGGCAGCCGCACCGCCGGCAGCACCACGGTGCGCATCACCGTCCAGGGCCGCGCGCCCATGGTCCGCGCGGCCTCAGCCAGCGACGGGTCGAGCCGCGAGAGCGCGGGGTAGAGCAGGATCACGGCGTAGGGAAACACGATGTAGGTCATCGCCAGCAGCGTCGCGAAGCCGGAGGTCTTGAACTTGAGGTCGCGCGGGTTGGCGAGGTCCCACTCCATCAGCAGCGGGAACCAGCCGCCGTCCTTCAGCGCCTGCGTGACGCCGAGCGCCTTGAGCCATGCGGGCAGGCCCGAGTTGCGCGAGAGCAGCACGTCCCAGCCCATCACGACGAACACTTCCGAAAGCGACAGCGAGGCGAGGATGAAGGCGAGCCACGCCGCCTGCGTCCGCCGCGAGCGCCGCGTGATCGCCCAGGCGCAGGGGAAGGCCAGCGCGAGCGCGACGAGCGCCCCGAGCGCGGCGTACCAGACCGAGTACCAGAGCCGCTGGGGGTAGACGAGGCTGAGCGAGGCCGGCCAGTCGAAGCCGAGGAAGAAGCGCTGGTAGTTGGCCAGCGTCAGGCCCCAGGCCCAGCTCCCGCCGTCGATCTTCTCGCCGAAGCTGATCACGAGCACGAGCAGGAAGGGCGCGGCGCAGAGCGTCGCGACGACGGCCGTCAGCGCCAGGCGCCCCCAAGGCGCGGCGGCGGGGGGCGCAGGCGCGGCGGCGGACGCGGCGCCGGCGTCTGCGGCGACGCTCACGCCGCCCTCGGAAAGAGCCGCAGCGCCTCGGCCGGCAATTCGGCGAAGACCGGCTCGCCGACGGCGAAGGGCTCGCGCTCTCCGGCGCCCAACTCTGCCGTCAGCGTCGCGGGGCCGACTTGGAGGAAGATCTCGCGCGTCGGCCCGACGTCGCGCACGAAGCTGACGCGCGCGGCGATCTGGTTGGCGTCGTCCCGCGCCGCGCGGCTCAGGCGCACCGCCTCCGGCCGGCAGGCGAGGGTGACGGGCGAGCCGTCGCGGAACGCCGCCGGCCGGTCGGGCCGGAACAGCGCGCCGTGGGCGGCGACCGCGCCGCCGCGCGCCTCGCCGTCGAGGAAGTTCGCCTTGCCGATGAAGCCCGCGACGAAGGCGGTGGCGGGGCGGTCGTAGACCTCCTGGGGGGGGCCGACCTGCTCGATCTCGCCGCGGTTCATCACCACGATGCGGTCGGCCATGGTCATCGCCTCGCGCTGGTCGTGGGTGACGACGACGGTGGTGACGCCGAGCTTCTGCTGCAGCAGCCGCAGCTCCACCTGCATCTCCTCGCGCAGCTTGGCGTCGAGCGCGCTCATCGGCTCGTCGAGCAGGAACACCGAGGGCTCCTGCGCCAGCGCCCGCGCGATGGCGACGCGCTGGCGCTGGCCGCCGGAGAGCTGGCCGATGCGCCGGTCGCCGTAGCCCTCAAGCCGCACCAGCGCCAGCAGCGCCTCGGCCTTCGCGAGCCGCTGCGCGCGCCCGACGCCGGATATCGAGAGCGCATAGGCGACGTTCTCGGCGACGGAGAGGTGCGGAAACAGCGCGAAGGACTGGAACACCATCCCGAACCGGCGCACATGCGCGGGGCGGTCGGTGATGTCGGCGCCGTCGAGCAGCACCTTGCCGCGGCTCGGCGCCTCCAGCCCGGCGATCATCCGCAGGAGCGTGGTCTTGCCGCAGCCGGAGGGGCCGAGCAGCGCGGTGAGCTGGCCCTCGGGAAAGTCGAGCGAGAGGTCGGAGACGGCCGAGACCGCCCCCCAGCTCTTGCTGACGCCGCGCAGCGACAGCGCGCCCATGGCTCAGGACGACGCCAGCATCGCCTCCCACGTCTCCTTCATGAAGGTTTCGTGCTCCAGATAGGCCTCGAAGGCGGGGCGGATGGCGGGCGAGCCCGACACGGCGGCGAACTCGGCCTCGGTCAGGTCGGTCTTCTCGCGGGCGAGCAGCGGCGCGGTGCCGATCATGCGCGACATCAGCGCCTGCGTCTCGGGCAGCGAGCTGAAGTTCATGAACTCCTGCGCCTCGGCCTGCTTCTCGGAGCCCTCCGCGAGGCACCAGGAGCCGTAGTTCTGCGGGTTGCCCTCCTTGGGGAAGATCGAGGCGATCGGGAAGCCGTCCGCCGCCATCAGCCCCGCGACGTCGTGGTAGTAGGTGCCGCCGATGACGTCGCCGTTCTTCATCGCCTGCTCCATCTGGCTCTCCGCGCTCCACCACAGGGCGACGTTGGGCTTGAGCTCGGCGGCCTTCTCCACGGCGGCGACGATGCCGTCGCGGCTGTTGAGCGCGTCAGCGCCGCCGAGGAAGGTGGCGGCGATCACGTCGAGGAAGTTGGAGCTGTAGTTGCGCGAGACGCCGAGGCTGCTGGCGTAGATCTCGCTGTTCCAGAAATCCGCCCAGCTCGTCGGCGTCTCGACCTCCTCGGGGTTCACGACCATCGAGACGAACCAGGACATCGCGCCGACGCCGACGACGCCCGAGCCGTCCTCGTAGACGAAATAGGGGTCGAGCCCGCCCGCCGCCGGCATGGCGGAGACGTCGAGCGGCTTCAGCAGCCCGCCGATGCGCGAGGCCTTCAGGATGGTCTCGCGACCGTAGAGCGAGACGTCCGCCGGCACCTGGCCCGCCATCGCCGCCTGCTGCATCGTCACCAGCCAGTCGGGGCCGTTCGGCTGCGTCACGCTCTCGACCTCGATGCCGGTGGCGGCGGTGAAGGCGGGGTAGACGTGCTTCTTGAAGCTGTTCTCGAAATAGCCGCCGTAGGAGCCGACCTTGAGGCTGCGGCTCTGGGCCAGCGCCGGGGCGCCGATGGCGGCGGCTGCGGTCGCGGCCGCGCCCGTCTTGAGCAGGCCGCGGCGAGTGAAGCGGAAATCGGACACGGGCGAAAACTCCTCTGGCCGGTGGTCGGATCGACGCTGCTCGCGCCCCCGGCGCAGCGCCAAGGCCGGAGCGGGCGCCCCGCCCATGGTTGCGGCGCTATGGGCGTCAGGCGTGCAGATTCAGCGATGACAGCTTATTTTTTGCTCAAATGCTAAACTCTTGGCGCATTTTTCGCCTTCATGGCACGCTCGCGCCGCGAATCACGGGGGAGACGACCATGGCCGACGGCGCCGACATCGCAGACGCCACCGAGGACCAGCGCGCGCGGCGCGTCGACGAGGCGACGCTGCCCGTCATCGACGTCTCGGCGCTGCGCGGCGGCGACGCCGGGGCGATCCGCGCCACGGCCGCGGCGCTGGGCGAGGCGGCGCGGACCTCGGGCTTCTTCTACATCGTCGGGCACGGCGTGCCGCAGGCGCTGATCGACGGCCTGTTCGCGGCCTCGAAGCAGTTCCACGCCCTGCCGCGCGCGCGGAAGATGCGCTGGTGGTCGGGCTTCACCACGCACCACCGCGGCTATGTGCCGTTCGAGGAGAACGGGTCGGACTTCCCCAAGCGCATCAACATGAACGAAGCCTGGGACATGTCGTTCGAGGCGCCGGCCGACCACCCCGACCACCTCGCAGGCTGGCGCATGACCGGGCCCAACGTCTGGCCCGACCTGCCGGGCTGGCGCGAGGCGGTCTCGGGCTACTACGACGCGGTGTTCGCGCTGGGGCTCGGCATGCTCGACGCGCTGGCGCTGGAGCTGGGCGTCGACCCCGCCGAGCTGCGCCGGAACATCACCAACCCGACCTCGCAGCTGCGCCTCCTGCGCTACGTGCCGAACGACCTGCCCGTGACGAAGGACATCGTGGGCATCGCGCCGCATTCCGACTTCGAGTGCTTCACCATCCTGCTGCAGGGCGGCCCCGGCCTTCAGGTGATGAACGCCGACGACGTGTGGATCGAGGCGCCGCCGGTGGAGGGCGCCTTCATCGTCAACATCGGCGACATCTTCGAGACCTGGAGCGGCGGGCGGTTCAAGTCGACGCAGCACCGCGTGGTGAACATCGGGCGCGAGCGCTTCTCCATGCCGCTCTTCTTCGGGCTCGACTATCACGCGGTGGTCGAGCCGCTGCCGCAGTTCCGCACGCCGGAGACGCTGGCCAAGTATCCGCCGATCAAGGCCGGCGAGCACCTGATGCGGATGAGCGTCAACGCCTTCCGCTACATGGCCGAGGCGCGCGAGAAGGGCGACATGACGCTCGACTTCGAGGTGCCGGAGGAGAGCCCGTTCAAGCGCGTCGCCAGGCCCGTCGACGCCTGAGCCCGGCCGCGGCGCCGGCTTTTGCGGCGGCGCGGTTGCTGCTAGGCGTTGAGCCATGGACGCCGCGCCTCCCGAGTATCTGACCACCCGCGAAGTCGCGGCGCTGCTGCGCGTGCGCGAGCGCAAGGTCTACGACATGGCGGCGGCCGGCGAGATCCCGTGCCGCCGGCTGACCGGCAAGCTGCTGTTTCCGCGCGCCCAGATCGAGCGCTGGCTGGGCGGCGCGGCGCCGCGGGCGGCGGCGGGCGCGCCGGCGGTGGTGGCCGGCTCCCACGATCCGCTGCTGGAATGGGCGATCCGCGAGTCGGGCTCGGGCCTCGCCACGATGTTCGACGGCAGCCTCGACGGGCTGGAC
>CAYGUQ010000011.1:0-25373 GCA_964352995.1 uncultured Rhodobacterales bacterium | reverse complement strand
TGGGAGCGCTGCGCGGGCCAATCTACAACCTCGGCGTCGCGCTTCACGCCGTGCCGATCATCGCGACCGCGCCGCTGCTGGCGCTCTGGCTGGGCACGGGGCCGTCGCTGCAGGTCGCCATCGCTGCGCTCGCATGCCAGTTCGTGATGCTGGTGAGCATGATGCAGGGGTTGAACGCCGCGGACGCGCGGCAGCGCGAGCTGTTCCACGCCCTCTCCGCCTCGCGATGGCGCACGTTCCGCAGCCTGCTGCTGCCCGCCGCCGCCCCGTACCTCTTCGCGGGCTTCAAGATTGCGGCGCCTTCGGCCGTGCTGGGCGCGGTCACGGCGGAATGGGCCGGCGCGGATCGCGGCGTGGGCGCGATGATGCTCTATGCGCTCTTCTCCTACGACGTCGCCAAGGTGTGGCTGTCGGTGCTGCTGACCTGCCTGCTCGCGGCGGGGGCCTATGCATTCTGGGCGGCGCTGGAGCGGCGCGTGGTGTTCTGGACCGACGGGACGGAGGTCGGATGAGCGCCGCCTCAGATCCGCCGCGCGGCGGCGGCGCGCTTCGAGCGGCGGCCGGCGCCGTGGCTGGCGTCTTCGGCGTATTCCTGGCCTGGCACGTCGCGGTCGCCACGTCCGGCGTGCCGCCCTACCTGGTGCCCACGCCGATATCGGTGCTCGTGAGCCTCGGGCAGAACGCCGAACTCGTGGCGCGTCAGGCGGGCGTGACGTTCGGCGCGGCGGCGCTCGGCCTTGCGCTCAGCACGCTCGTGGCGGCCGCGCTGGCTGCCGGGTTTGTCCTGCGGCCGCGCCTCGAACAGGCGTCGATGCCCCTCGTCATCGCCTTCCGATCCGCCCCGGTCGCGGCGGTGGCGCCGATCATCATGCTGTTTCTCGGGCGCTCGATCGCCACCAGCGTCGTCGTGGTGATGATCGTGTCTTTCTTCCCGCTGCTGGTGAACCTGATGCGCGGCCTGCGCGCGGCGGACAAGACGGCGGCGGAGATGTTCCTGCTCTACGACGCCTCGCTCTGGAAGCAGCTCACGCTGCTGCGGCTGCCGGCTGCGCTGCCCTACTTCTTCTCCGGGCTGAGGATCGCGGCCGCGACGTCGCTGCTCGGCGCGATGCTCTCTGAATGGATCACCGGCACGCGGGGCCTCGGCAAGCTGATCCTCGACACCGGGGTGATGCGGCAGACCGAACTGCTCTGGGGCGCCGTCGTCGTCGCCATCGGCATGTCGCTGATCGTCTTCGCCCTGACCTCAGCGGCCGAGCGCAGGCTGACGCGGTGGCGGACGTGATGCGGCTGCTCAGCGAAAGCGACGTCGCGTCGCTGCTCGACCCCGAACTGGCGCTGGCCGCCGCCGAGGAGGCGTACCGCCGGCACGCCGGGGCGGGCGCGCAGGCGCCCGGCCGCATCGACCTGCGTCCGCCTGGCGGCGGCCTTGGCATGCTGATGCTCGCCGCATTGGGGCCGGACGGGCTGGCATGCGTGAAGACGAACCTGCATCGCCAGCCGTCCGGCTGCGCGCGCCGTCACGCCAGCTTGCTGACGCTATGGAACACGGAAGCCTGTCGGCCGACGGCGCTGATCAGCGGGCTGGCGTTCAACCGCGCGCGGACCGCCGCCGGGTTCGCCGCCGCGTGCCGCCTGCTCGCCCCGCCCAAGGCCTCGCGGCTGGCGCTGTTCGGCGCCGGCGCCATGGCTCCCGAGACGGCCCGGCTGATCTGCGCCGTGCGCCCGATCCGGGAAATCCGCATCGTCGGGCGCAGCCCCGAGCGGGCGTCGGCGCTGGCGCGCAGCCTCGCCGCCGCGCCCGACTTCGCCGGGGTGCGGGTCGCGGCCGAGACCGACCCGCGCGCCGCCGCGGGGGCCGCCGACGTCGTCGTGGCCGTGACCAGCGCCGACGCTCCGGTCTTTCCGGGAGACGCGGTTCGCGACGGGGCGCTCGTCGTCCTCGGAGGGGCCAACCGGCCCGCGGCGCGCGAAGCCGACGATCTTCTGATCGGACGCGCTCGCATCTTCGTCGATCACCTGGAGGGCTGTCTCGCACGCGCGGGCGATCTCGTGATCCCGCTCGCTTCCGGCGCGCTGCGCCACGAGGCGATCCACGGCGAGATCGGCGCGGCGTTCGATGCGCCGCCGCCGTCTTTTGAGGGCGTGACGGTCTTCAAGTCGATCGGTATCGCCATGCAGGACCTGACGCTCGCCTGCATGTTGCTCGCGCGAGCCGAGACGCTGGCCGTGGGCGTCGCCTACGACACGCAGGACGGGCTGGGTCCGATGTCGGAAAGCGCCGCATGAGCGCCCGGCGCACCATCCTGCGCGGCGCGCTCCTCCTCGACCCCGCCCGCGAAGAAGGCTGGCGCGGGCCCGTCGACATCGTTGTGGCGGACGGGCGGATCGAGGCGCTGGGCGAGCCCGGCGCGGCTACCGCCAGCGCCGAGGATACGGTGATCGACGCTTCGGGGAGGCTCGCGGCGCCGGGCCTCGTCAACGCGCACACGCATTCGCAGTCGAGCACCATGTCGGGCTTCGGCGACCGGCTGAGCCACCCCGCCTTCATGTGGCTGACCCAGGCGCACACCTCGCGCCGCACCCGCGAGGAGATCCGGCTGGCCGTGCTGCTGACGGCCTGGGGCATGCTCGCGACCGGGACGACCGCGGCCATCGACCACTTTCCCGGCCAGCGCTTCGGCCCCGACGACCTCGACGCCGTGATGGCGGCGTGGGAGGAGACGGGCCTTCGCGTGGCGCTCGGCATGCGCTTCTTCGACGCCGCCTTCTCCGACATCATCCCCGCCGCGCTGCCAGAGAACCTGAAGGCGCGGCTGGCGGACGTCGAGCTGCTGAAGCCCCAGCCGCTCGAGGGCCTCGGCGAGCTCTTCGGCCACGGCTTCGCGACATGGCATGGCCGGGCCGGCCGACTGGCGGTTTTTCCCGCGCCGTCCAACCCCGACCGCTGCACCGACGCCGCGCTGATCCTCTGCGCCGAGATGGCCGAGAAGCACGACGCCGGAATCCACACCCATCTTCTCGAGACGCGGCGCCAGGCTGAGATTGCGCAGGCCCGCTACGGCGGCGGGCCGGCGACCCATCTGGAGAAGCTGGGCGTGCTGTCGGACCGGTGGTCCTGCGCCCATTCCATCTGGCTTGAGGAACGCGAGATCGCGCTGATGGCCCGCCATGGCGCCATCGCCGTCCTGAACCCGGAGAGCAACGCGCGGCTCGGGACGGGCGTCGCGCCGATCCCGGCGCTCAGGCGGCAGGGCGTGAGGCTCGCCCTCGGCACGGACGGCTCGGGCTCCAACGACAATCTGGCGATGCACGAGGCCATGCGCGCCATCGCCACCACGCACCGGGCGGAAGAGCCGGACCGGTCCCTCTGGATGGGCGCGCGAGAGGCGCTCGCCGTCGCCACCACGGGCGGCGCCGCGGCGCTGCGCGGGCCGGCGGGGCTCGGAACGCTTGCGCCGGGGGCGCCGGCCGATCTCGCGCTCTACCGCCTCGACGCGCCCTGGTGGACGCCGCTGAACGACGCCGTGGCCCAGTTCGTCTTCGCCGAGACCGGCGCGGGCGTCGATCTGGCGATGGTCGACGGCGCGATCTTGCTGCGCGACGGCCGTCCGACCCGCTTCGATCCCCGCGAACTGTCTCGCGAAGTCGCTGCGATGACGGCGCGGCTGCGCGACCGCAACGCGGACCTGTTCGACGCGGCCCGCAGCGTCGCGGCGATCGCATGAACGACGCCGCGGACCTCGTGATCGCGGGTGGGCGGATCGTATCAGCCGAGCGCGTGGTCGCAGCGGACGTCGCGGTGCGGGACGGTCGGATCGACGCCGTTGGCCCCCCTGAGACGATGCCGCCGGCCCGCGAACGGATCGATGCGCGCGGGCTTCACGTGCTGCCCGGCGCCATCGACGTCCATGTCCACATCCGCGAGCCGGGCTTTTCGCACAAGGAGACATGGACGAGCGCAACCCGCGCCGCCGCCGTGGGCGGGGTGACCACCGTGTTCGACATGCCCAACACAAACCCCTCGACCGCGACGCCCGAATCCGTCGCCGCCAAGCTGGCCCTCGCCGCGCCGCAGGCGCTGGTCGACTTCGGCGTCTACGGCCTCATCGGGCCGCACAATCTCGACGCCCTGCCGGCGATGCGCGCGGCCGGCGCCGTCTCCTTCAAGCTCTACATGGGCGGCGGCAATCCGCTGACGCCATGCCCTGACGACGGCGCGATCGTGGACGCCTTCGCGGCGATCGCCGAGATGGGACTTCGCGTTTCGGTCCATGCCGAGAACGCCGCGATCCTCGCCCGGCGCGGCGCCGCGCTGCGCGCCGCGGGACGCAACGATGCCGCCGCCCATCTCGCCGCGCATCCCGACGTGGCGGCGGTGGAGGCCGTCAGCCGGGCCGCGATCTTCGCCGAATGGACAGGCTGCGCCATCCATTTCGTTCACGAGAACACGCGTCATGCGCTGCCCCATCTCGCCTTCGCCAAGGAACGCGGCGTCGACGTGACGGTCGAGACCTGCCCGCATTACCTGCTGCTGAGCGCTGACGACGCGGGCCGCCTCGGCGGCGGCTTCATCCGGGTGAAGCCGCCGATCCGCGAGCCGGGCCACGCCGAGGCTCTGTGGGGCGCTCTCGGCGACGGGCTGATCGACATGATCTCCACCGACCATGCGCCGCATCTACCCGAAGAAAAGCGCAGACCCTCGGTTTGGGACTGCGCGCCCGGCTTTCCCGGCGTCGAGACGTCGCTTCCGCTGATGCTGAGCGCGGTGAACGACGGCAGGCTGACGCTGCCGGATGTCGTCCGCCTCATGAGCGCCGCGCCGGCGCGCGCCTTCGGGTTGAAGGGAAAAGGCGCCGTCGCGCCGGGCATGGACGCCGATCTGGCGCTGGTCGACATGGCCGCCGCGCCGCGCGCCATCACGGCCGCCGGGCTGCATTCCATCGGCGCCGCCACGCCTTTCGAGGGCGTCATTCTGACAGCCCGTCCGGTGCGAACGCTGGTGCGCGGCCGCACCGTGGCGCTGGACGGCGCGCCGCTCGACGCCCATGGCTGGGGTCGCCCCGTCGAGGTCGTCCCTAGATCGAAGGCGAGCGCGGCATGATCGAGCAGCCAATCATCCCCACCCCCGAGACGGTGCAATGGGGTTTCTTCGACGCCGCGCAGACGCCAGCCCTGACGGTGGAGGACGGCGCGGCGGTGCGCCTGACCGCGCTCAGCGGCGGACCGGACGATCTGCCGCCGCCCGGCTTCCCGGCGACGATCAGCGAGGCCTATCGGTCGGTGCATGCGGGACTGAGGCCCGGCCCCGGCCCGCATCTGCTCACCGGCCCCGTCGCCGTTCGGGGCGCCGAGCCTGGCGACGCGCTGCGCGTCGAGATCCTCGAGGTGGCGCTTGCGGACGACTGGGGCTTCAACCTGATGCGCCCCCTGGCCGGCGCGCTGCCGGACGACTTCGACATCCAGGGCCGCGTGCATTTCAGCATCGACCGGGCGGCGGGCGCGGTGCGCACGCCATGGGGCTTGGACATTCCGGCGAAGCCGTTCTTCGGCGTGATGGGCGTCGCGCCGCCAGCGCACTGGGGACGGCAGACGTCGATCATCCCGCGCCGCTTCGGCGGCAACATCGACTGCACCGAGCTTGGCGCCGGGGCGGTCCTGCATCTGCCGGTGTTCGTTCCGGGCGCGCTCTTCGCCGCGGGCGACGGCCACGCCGCCCAGGGCGACGGCGAGGTTTGCCTTACGGCGGTCGAGACGGGGCTGACCGGGCTTTTCCGCCTCAGCGTCGTGAAGGGCGCGGCGCCGGCGCTCCCCTGGGCGGAGACGCCGACCCACCTCATCGCGTTCGGCTTCGACCCCGACCTCGACCGCGCGGCGCGCATCGCGCTGCGGGCGATGATCGCGATGATGCGGGAGCGCACGGGGCTTTCGGCCGAGAACGCCTATCGCCTCTGCAGCCTCTGCTGCGACATGCGCATCACTCAGCTCGTGAACCAGCACAAGGGCGTCCACGCAATGCTGCCGCGCTGGGCGTTAGATCGCGAGGCGGCTCGGGCGGACAAGGTGCACCTCGCTCGGTCAGGGTCATTGCCAGATTGAGCGGCAGCCGACGCGGCGCCTTCGTCCATACGCCCGCTGGCGATAAGTCGTTCGGCATGAACAAGGCGCAAGCTTCTGACCTGGAATGAAAAAGGGCGGATTTTCGTGGCGGCGGCCAGCAGGGTTGAATTGGAGTCAGGTTGGAACCATGCAATTTCAGTCCGCCGCATGAAGCACCGCCCCCGCCCTACCGAGCAGGACGATCTCCTCCGGCCCCGTCTCGTCTACCTGATCGACATGCGCCACGAACTCGCGACGCTGACTGCCCTGATCGACTGGAAGTTCTTCGAGCGGGAATGGGCGGACTTCGTCCTCTCGGCAACCGGCCGGCGACCTCGCCGCGGCTGCTCTATCTGCAGCACGCCTTCCGGCTGTCGTACGAGGCCGTCGTCGCGCGCTGGGTCGAGAACCCCCTACTGGCGGCGCCTCACCGGCGAGACGTTCGTCGGGAAAACAGTCCACCGGACTGTTTTCTAATCCTCCTCACTTCAGCACCGCCCGCCCATCGACCCGAGCTCGCTGGTGCTCTGGCGCAAGCGCATCGGCGAGGAAGGCGTGGAGTGGCTGCTCACCAAGACCATCGAGGCCGGGCGCAAGTCCGGCGCCGTCGAGAAGCAGGCGCTCGACGCCGTCGCGGGGGACACGACCGTGATAGAGAGTTGAGGGGGGCCGTGGCCCCGGTGGGGCCGCGCAAGCCCCCGAAACGATCGCGCATCCCACCGGCAGCCGGCTCTACGAGCGGGCCTGGGCGCGGCTGGCGGACCTCGCGAGCGAAGCTGGCGTCACCCTTCGGCAGAGCTAAGCGCGGGTGGCGCCGCGGCCGGCCGCGCAGGTCGTCCGCGACTCCCACGCCAAACAGTTCAAGCGGATGCGCAAGGCGCTGCGCACGCTCAAGGGCTACGCCGGCCGCGTGCTGCGCGACCTGCGCCGCCATCTGCCCGGCATCCCCGAGGGGCAGCTGCGCAAGCGGGTGTGCGACGCGCTGGTGCTGACTTCGCGGCTGCTGATCCTGCCCGCAACGGCTGGCGGGAAGAGCTACGCGCTCAACGCTTGGCAAGCGATCCGGGCTTGCCCGGACGAAACAGCCTGGTGGGCCGGCGGTCAAGCGCATCTCCAGGGGCAAGGCGCGGACCCATTGCGAATTCGGCTGCAAGGTCAGCGTGGCGACCAGGCTCGACGGCGGCGGCTTCGTCGTCGGCATGCGGTCGACGCCGGGCGCCCCCTTCGACCGGCACACTCTCGCCGAGGCGCTCGAGCAGGTCGCCGTTCACGCGACGTCCGCCGACGCGCGCCGGAACCGCCGCACATGATCGACGAGCGCGCGCAGTTTCGGGGCAAGGTTGCGGCGGCTTGGGTAGTAGAGGCGGAAGCCGGCGTACGGAGGGCAGAACTCCGTCAGCACCGGGACGAGTTCGCCGCGCTCGACCCACGGTCGCAGGCAATCGGCCGGGGCGAGGGTGACGCCGGCGCCGGCGCAGGCCAGGCGGATCATCAGGCGCAGGTCGTTGGTCACGATCTCAGGGGCGACAGCGATCTCGACGTCGCGGCCGTTTTCAGTGAACTCCCACCGGTAGGGGGCCGCGCCGGGCGGCCGCCAGCCGACGCAACGATGCGCGATGAGGTCGCGCGGCTGTAGCGGCGCGCCGCGCCGGGCGAGATAGGACGGCGCGCAGACGGCCATCTCGCGCTGGTCGCCCGAGACCGGCACTGCGATCATGTCCGCCTCGATGACGTCGCCAAGCCGCACGCCGGCGTCGAAGCCGGCGGCGACGATGTCGAACGCCTCGTCCGTGACGAGGATCTCCAGGCGCACCTCGGGATGTGCTTCGGCGAAGCCGGCCAGCAGGGGCCCGGACAGGAAATCCTCGGCGATCGACGAGACCGCGATGCGCAGCAATCCGCGCGGACGCTCGCGCCGGTCCCCCGCCGCCTCGACGGCCGCGCCGATGTCGGCCAATGCGGGGGCGAGGGCGGCGTGCAGCCGCGCGCCCTCCTCGGTCAAGCTGACGCTGCGGGTCGTGCGGCGCACGAGCGCGACCCCGAGCCTCTCCTCCAGCTTTCGCATGGTCTGGCTGACGGCCGAGCGGGTGACGCCCAGCCGGTCGGCGGCGGCGCGGAAGCCTCCCGCTTCGGCGACGGCTTGGAACACGGTCAGGGCGTTCAAGTCCATTGGTTAGCTCTGCTGTCCACAATGGTCACGACTGAGCGGGTTCTGACGACAGCAACACGGCCGCATCTTCACGGCAACGGCGGATCGAGCCGCCGTCGAACGAAAGAGAAGACGATATGAGCACGGACAAGGTCGTCCTGGTGACGGGAGCGTCCAGCGGCATCGGCGCGGGCGTCGCGCGCGAACTGGCCGCGGCGGGGGCGAAGGTGATGCTGGGCGCGCGGCGGATCGACCGCCTGGAGGCGCTGGTCGCCGAGATCGCGGCGGCGGGCGGGACGGCGCGGGCGCGGGCGCTCGACGTGACCGACCGCGCCGACGTCGCGGCCTTCGCGCAGGCGGCGCGCGACGCGTGGGGCCGGGTCGACGTCATCGTGAACAACGCGGGCGTCATGCCGCTGTCGCCCATGGCGTCGATGAAGGTCGACGAGTGGGACCGGATGATCGACGTGAACATCAGGGGCGTGCTGCACGGTATCGCCGCAGTGCTGCCGGAGATGACGGCGCGCGGCTCGGGCCACATCGTAAACCTCGGCTCGATCGGCGCGCTTTACGCCGTGCCGACGGCGGCGGTCTACTGCGCGACCAAGTTCGCGGTGCGGGCGATCAGCGACGGCCTGCGGCAGGAGCACGACGCGATCCGCGTCACATGCGTCCATCCCGGCGTCGTCGAGAGCGAGCTGGCCGACGCCATCACCGACCAAGCCGCCGCCGAGGCGATGGCGGCCTATCGCGCGGTCGCGCTGACGCCCGACGCCATCGCCCGCGCGGTCCGCTTCGCCATCGAGCAGCCCGAGGACGTCGACGTCAGCGAGATCGTCGTCCGCCCCACCCGCTCGCCCAACTGACGGGTAGGGCCGACATGATCGCCGGGCCGACCCTGACGATGCCGGCTGCGGCGGCCCTGCCGCCGTTGCCGCCGCCGGCCGCGCGGCATGGCGCCGGCGGAGCGCTCGGCCACGGTCAGGCCGTTGCGTGGAGCGTGGGGCGTGCGCGCTGGCGTCACGGCGCCCCGCCGGCGGCCGCCGCGTTTTGGCGCGGCGGATTGCGCCTAGCCATCGGTGCGGGCAGCTCGAAGCGGTTGACCGGAGAAGCGCTCAGGAAGGCGTTCGTCGCGGAAGGCCGCGTCGATCCAGTCGATGAAGGCCCGCGTCTTGGCCGGCAGCAGGCTTCGCGAGGCGTAGTAGACCGAGATCGCCCCGGCGTCGGCATGCCAGTCCGGCAGGAGCCGGATCAGGCGGCCGTCCTCGAGATCGGTCAGGACCTCGGGGATCGCGAGCAGGGCGACGCCGAGACCGAGGCGCGCGGCCTCGCGGATCGCGCCCGGCTCGTTCAGGACGACCGTCTCGGCCAGCGCCGCCGCCATCTCGCGGCCGGCCCCGTCGCGCATCGTCCAGCGCCGGATGCGGCCGGTCCTGAGCACGCGCATCGCGACGCCGTCGAGCGCGGCGAGCCCCGCCGGATCGCTCGGCGCCGCGCGGCCCGCCATGTATCCCGGCGCGGCGACGGCGACGACATGGAGCTGCGCGAGCGTGCGGGCGATCACGCCCGGCGCAAGGTCGAACGCGCCGCCGATGGCGGCGTCGTAGCCTTCCGCGACAAGGTCGACGACGCGATTCTCGAAGTGCCATTCGGCCCGGATGAGAGGATAGCGCGCGAGAAACCCCGGCAGCAGCGGCAGCACATGCGCCACCCCGAAGGACGACGCCATGCTGACCTTGAGGACGCCGGCCGGCTCCGGCCCCTGCGCGGCGAGGGACGCGACGGCGCCCTGCAGCCGGTCAAGCGGCTCCGCGACCGAGGCGAGAAAGCTCTCCCCCGCCTCCGTGAGCGTCAGCCTGCGCGTCGAGCGGTGGAACAGCCTGACGCCGAGATTGCGCTCGAGCATGGCGACGCTGCGGCTGACCGCTGCAGGCGTCAGCGCAAGCCGGCGGGCGGCTTCTGAGAAGCTGCCGCACTCTGCGCTCCGCACGAACGCTTCAAGATTGGAGAGGGTCTCCATGGCCGCATCTTCAACGATCCGTTGAAACAGAAGCAAGCCGCCCGGTGCTAACGCCGGCGGCCCTCCGCGAGCACATTCGCGCCATCAAACCCTGTTCCTGCAGGCGACGCCGCTCGCCGCGAGAGGATCTGACCCATGTCGAAACGCGACGCGATCTTCCCCGCCGGCCGGCATGCGCTCTATGCGGCGCATGGCTACTCCGCCGCGGTCCGTTCCGGCGACCTGCTCTTCGTCTCGGGGCAGGTCGGCAGCCGCGAAGACGGCGCGCCGGAGCCGGACTTCGCGCGGCAGGTCGATCTCGCTTTCCGCAATCTCGAGGCCGTGCTCGTCGCGGCAGGGGCGAGCTTCGACGACGTCGTCGACGTGACCACCTTCCACACCGATCCGGAGAAGCAGTTCGAGGCGATCATGACCGCCAAGAACCGCGTCTTCCCCGCGGCTCCCCACCCGACATGGACGGCGGTCGGGGTCAACTGGCTCGCCGGCTTCGATTTCGAGATCAAGGTGATCGCGCGGCCGTCCGGTTCGCCGTGACGCGACCATAGATCGGCCGGGACGGCGCACCGTCCCTCGCGTTTGAAACAGACAATGAAGGACCTCGCCGATGCGACCCCTCTTCAGGCTTGCGACACGCCTTCTCATGATCGTCGCACTCGCCGCTGGCGCCCGGGCGGCGGAGGATCCCTTCGCCGTCGCGGTCGCGGCCGTCGAGGGGCGGCTCGACAATCGCGTCGGCGTGATGGTCGTCGACACCGGCTCGAAAAGGCGCTGGGAGCACCGCGCCGACGAGCGCTTTCCGCTGACGAGCACGTTCAAGGCCTTCGCCTGCGCCGCCATGCTGGCGCGCGACGCCGGGGGCGCGCTCGACGCGGATCGGGAGATCGCCGTGGCGGCGTCGGACCTCGTGACGCACTCCCCGGCGCTCGAAACCCTGGTGGGCGCGCGGATCAGCCTGTTCCGGGCCTGCGAGGCCATGATGACGGTCAGCGACAACGGCGCAGCGAACATCGTCCTCGACGCGCTCGGCGGGCCCGCGGGCCTGACCGCTTACATGCGGGAGATCGGCGACAGCGAGACGCGGCTCGATCGCCGGGAGACGGCGCTGAATGCCGCCGATCCCGGAGACCCGCGGGACACCACGACGCCGCGCGCCGCCGCTTCGAGCCTGCGCGCCCTGATCCTCGGCGACGCGCTGCCGCCAGAGGCGCGACGTCGCCTCGCGCAGTGGATGGTCGGCAACGCCGTCGGCGGACCGCTTCTGCGCGCCGGGTTGCCGCCGGACTGGCGCGTCGCGGACCGGACCGGCGCGGGCGGCCACGGCAGCCGCGCGGTCATTGCGGTGCTGTGGCCGCCGGCGCGCGACCCGATCGTCGCTGCGGTGTTCATGACCGGGCGCGACCTCCCGATGGCGACCCGCAACGCCGCAATCGCCGAGATCGGCGCCGCCATCGCCCGCTGGGCCGCCCATTGAAGATGGGCGCGGATGCGCCGCACCCGCACCACCATGAAAGCCTGCAGATGAACCGACTGATCGACCGCGCCCGCGCCCTGCCGACGCCGGAACCGGCCCTTGCCGCGGCCTATACGCCGATCCGGCTCGAGATGCCCGGCCGCCAGCCGCTCGAGCTGCGCCTGACCGCGCCCGCGACCGGGGACGGCCTGCCGATCGTGATCCTGTCGCACGGCTTCGGCCCGTCGAAGCACATTCCCTCAAAGGACGGCTACGCCCCGCTCGCCCAGTTCTGGGCCGAACGGGGGGTCGCCGTCATTCAGCCGACGCAGGCCAGCTCGCGCGTGGGCGGACTCGACCCCACCCTGCCTGAAGGCCCGTTCTTCTGGCGCGAGCGCGTGGGCGAGATGCGCGCCGTCCTCGACCGGCTGGGCGAGATCGAACGGCAGGCTCCGGCTATCGCAGGACGTCTGGACCACGACCGGATCGCCGTAGCCGGCCACTCCCTCGGCGGCCATACCTGCAGCCTCCTGCTCGGCGGGCGGCTGAAGGGAGAGGATTTCTCCGATCCGCGCATCCGCGCCGGCGTCCTGCTGGCGACCCCGGGGCGCGGCGGCGCGGATCTGAAGCCGGAGCACGCCGCGCGCTTTCCGTTCTTCGACGTCGATTTCAGCGGCATCGAGGCGCCGACCCTCGTGGTCTGCGGCGCGGACGACGACCCGCATTTCACGACGCGCGGCCCGGAGTGGTACGCGGACGCCTTCCACGACGCGCCGGGGGCGGAAGCCCTGCTGACGATCAGCGGCGTAGGCCATGGACTTGGCGGGATCGCGGGGCTCGACGCGCGGGAGACGGACGTGGAAGACCCGGAGGCTCTGGAGGCGACGCGGCGTCTGACGCTGGCGTGGCTGCGCAGCGCCCTTTCCGTCGAGCGGGAAGCCTGGGCGAATGGCCAAGCGGCGCTTCAGGATCGGGCGACGGCCCTCGCAACGATCACATTGAAGAAGGTCTGAGCCCGACCTCCGTTGCCGTGAACCACCGGAATTCGTCTCCGGCCCTGCGCTCAGTGAATGGCGGCTGCCGGGAGGCTGGCGCACTGGACCGCGCCATCGCGGTCGCCGGCCCGAGCAGGCCTGCGAGCCCGCGACAGCCCTCTGCCGACGCGATGTATGAATCCTCGCCTGTCGTGCGTCATGAGAAGAGCGGCGCCATGTCGGCGCCGCGGCTCTCGGAGGAACCGCCCGATGCAGACCCTCACGCTGCCCCTCGCCGTCTTCGCGGCGACCATCGCGACCGCCCATGCCGACGACCGCGCCGCGCTGCAGACCCTGCGCGGCACATGGGCCAGTCCGTCCGTCGAGCCGTGGCATGGCGGCCATGGCCTTCGCGAGTTCGTCTTCGCCGACGGGCGCTGGAGCCTGACGTTCACCCATGCGCTGGACCCCCTTATGACGCAGCGCACCTTCCAGTTCCGAACCGGCGGCGCCTACCGCGTGCAGGAGCCGTCCGACGTCGTTCCCGGCGCCTGGCGCACCGTCTTCGACGAGGACTGGAAGCGGCTGACCCTGCTGACGCCCTCGCCGGAACTGGCGAGGGCCATGGGCATGGCCGACTGCGGTCTGACGGTGAACCTCGAGGCGGACATCGGCGAGACCGGCTGCGCCGGCTGGCGACCAGTCGCCGAATGCGGCGAGGATCACGACCTGCTGGCCCTGTCTGCGGACGGCTTGCGCTTCGGCGTCCGCCCCCCCGACAATGACATGTGCGCGGACGACCGCACGCCGACCGCGCTGCTGCCCGCCGTCGTCGCGCGCTGAGGAGGTCCCGATGCAGTACATGATCCTCAACTACACCCCGACCGCCGACCATCCCGACGCGACCGCCGTGCAAGCCGCGGCCGACGGCGCGCTCTGGGGCGCCTATACCCAGGCCCTGATCGACGCGGGCGTCTTCGTCGGCGGCGATGCGCTGCACCCTGCGGACGCCGCCACCACGCTGCGCGTGCGCGGCGAGACGCGCGAGATCGAGGACGGGCCCTATGCGGCCAGCAAGGAGCAGCTCGGCGGCTACTATCTGATCGACGTCCCGGACCTCGACGCCGCGCTGCACTGGGCGGCGCTGAACCCGGCGGCGCGGTCCGGCGCGGTGGAGATCCGCCCAGTCGTCGCGCGCAGCCGCGCGTGAGCGCGGCGGCCGAAGTCGAACGGGTGGCGCGCCTGTCCTACGGCAGGCTCGTCGCCGTGCTGACGGCGCGCGCGGGCGGCGCGGCGGCGGCGCAGGACGCGCTGTCGGAAGCGCTGCTGCGCGCGCTGGAGACCTGGCCCGTCCGCGGCGCGCCCGACCGGCCCGAGGCGTGGCTGGTGGCGACCGCCCGCAACGTCCTGACAGACGCCGGCCGGCGCGCCCGCACCGCGCAGGCCGCCGCCGAGGCGCTGCGGCTGCTGGAGGAGGAGCGCGGCGCGCGCACGGAGCCGGCAGCACTCGACCCGACGCTGAACCTGATGTTCGTCTGCGCCCATCCGGCCATCGACGCGCGGATGCGCGCGCCGCTGATGCTGCAACTCGTGCTCGGGCTGGACGCGCGGCGCATGGCGGGGGCGTTCCTGACGGCGCCGGGCACGCTGGGCCAACGCCTGACCCGGGCGCGCGCCAAGATCGAGGCAGCGCGCATCGGCTGGGCGCTGCCGCAGGGGGATGAGCTTGAGCCTCGGCTCGGCCATGTGCTCGACGCGATCTACGCCGCCTTCACGGTGGGAACCGACGGCGCGGGCGCGGGAGACGCCAAGGCGTCCTCGCTGGCGCGCGAGGCGCTGTGGCTCGGCTCGCTGGTCGCCGACATGACGCCGCGCGAGGCCGAGGCGCAGGGGCTGCTGGCGCTGATGCTGCATACCATGGCCCGCCGCCCCGCCCGGCTGGGCCCCGACGGCGCCTTCACGCCGCTCGAGGATCAGGACCCCGCGTCGTGGGACGCGGCGCTGCTGGCGGAGGCCGACCGCGCGATGGCCCGCGCCGCCGCCGCGCCCACGCTCGGCCGGTATCAGCTCGAAGCCGCGATCGCCGCGGCGCAGGCCGACCGACGCCACGGCCGCCCGACGGACTGGCGCGCCGTCGCGGGGCTTTACCGCGGCCTGCTGGCGCTGCATCCCGCCACCGGCGCCCGCGTGGGCCTCGCCGCCGCCCTGCTGCAGGGCGGCGCGCCCGTCGAGGCGCTAGCGGTCCTTGACGCCGCCGATCCGGCGAAGGCCGCGATCTACCAGCCCTGGTGGGCCGTGCGCGGCCATGTGCTCGCGCGGCTCGGCGAGCATGGGCCCGCCCGCGACGCCCTCGACCGCGCCGTTGCGCTGAGCGGCGACCCCGCCGTTGCGGCCTACCTCGCCGGACTGGGCCGGGCGCTTCCCCGCTGCGCCGGGGGATGATGGTCGCCGCGCCGTCGCGAAAGCCTGCCGCGGGCGCGAAGGGCGGAAACCGTCAAGCCTCAATGCCCTCTGGTTGCCGCGCTGTCGCGAGTTGAGGGCTCCCGCCTGACGCGCGAGCGGCTGCTCGCCGCGCTCGAACACTGATCCCGCGACCGGCCGGAACCGCGAAAAAACGCCGATGACGCTTCTCGCGAAAATCCAGCGCGTCGCCTACCGCCGTCCATCGACCGGATCACGCTCCGCCGCGGCGACCATCTGCGCGCGCAGCCATGCGGAGGCGCCGTCGCTGCGGGCGAGCGGGCTCCAGAGCATGTGCAGCGGCCAGGGCCGCAGCGCGAGCGGGATCGGGAACGTCGCGAGCCCGTCGCGGCCGCAGAGGCGCCGGGCGAGGCGCTCGGGCACGGCCGCCACGACGTTGCTCGCCGCCAGCAGGTCCGGCAGCGCGAGAAACTGCGGCAGGATCAGCACGACGCGGCGGCGCAGCCCGCGCGCGGCCAGCGCGGCGTCGATCGCGCCGCGGCTCTCCTGCGCCACGGTCACCAGCGCGTGGTCGAAGGCGGCGTAGGCGGCGGCGTCGAGGCCGGGCGCATGGACCGGGTGGCCCGTGCGGGCGAGCCCGATGAAGCGCTCCTGAAACAGCGTGGTGACGACGAGGCGCTCGGGCGGGTCGGGAAAGACCCCGACCGCGAGATCGACGCGGCCCTGGTCGACCAGCGCGCCGACCGAGCCCTTGTCGTAGCCGACGATGCGCAGCGTCACGCCCGGGGCTGCGGCGCGCAGCGCGGCGATCAGCGGCGGGCCCAGCACCGCGGTCGCATAGTCGGTCAGCGCGAGCGTGACCGACCGCCGCTCCGCCGCGGGGTCGAAGGCGGTCTCCGGACCCAGCGCCGCGCGCAGGCCGTCGAGCGCGGCGGCGACCGCGGGCGCGATCCGCTCGGCCTTCGGCGAGGGCCGCATCGCGCCGCCGGCCCGGGTGAACAGCTCGTCGCTGAACAGGACGCGCAGCCGGCCGAGCGCGGCGCTCATCGCCGGCTGCCGCAGGCCGAGCGTCTCGGCGGCGCGGGTGACGCTGCGCGTCGCCATCAGCGCCTCGAAGGCAAGCAGCAGGTTGAGGTCGATCCGCGCGAGGTCCATCGACGCCATCGATAGCCGACATGGGCTTCGCCGCATAGCCGGCCGCCCAGCGCCGCGCCACTTCCCGGCGGCGCAGGCATGGAGACCAGCACGATGGCGAGCAGCACCCCCGAGGCGGTCGTCGACCGCTTCACCCACGACTTTCCAGGCCGCGGCGACGCAGCCGCCGCCGACGCGACGCTGCACCCCAAGCTGCGCGGCGTCACAGGGCTGAAGCCCTCCGGCCCGATCGAGGGCCGCGAGGAGTACAAGGCGATCTTCGCCGCCTTCGGCGCAGCGTTCCACGCGGTCGAGCCGCTGCGGATCGTCGACCGCTTCGCCGCGGGCGACCGCGTCGCGACGCGGTTCCAGATCCGGCTGCGCCACATAGACGACTTCTTCGGCGTGGCTGCGACGAACCGGGTGATCCTGTTCGACGAGACGCATGTCGCGCGCGTCGACGGCGGGCTGATCGTCGAGAACGTGGTGTCCGCCGCCAACCTCGAATTCGAGATGCTGATGGCGCCGGTTCTGGCGCCGATGATCCTCGACGCGGCGGCTGCGCGGGAGGCGGCGCGATGAGCGGCGGGGTCTGCGTCATCGCCGGGGCCGGCCCCGGCGTCGGGCTCGCCGTCGCGCGGCGGTTCGCGCAGGAGGGTTTCGCCGTCGCCCTGATCGCCCGTCGCGAGGCGGCGCTGGCGGAGATGGTCGCGGCCATCGTCGCCGGGGGCGGGACGGCGCGCGGCTTCGCCGCCGACCTGACCGACCTCGCGGCGGTGCGGGCGGCGCTCGGGCGCGTGGCGGCGGAGATGGGCGCGCCCGCCGTGCTGGTCTGGAACGCGGGGCGCTGGATCGAGACGCCGGCGCTGGCGCTCGACCCCGCCGATCTGGAGGCGGAGCTGCGGCTCTGCGTCGTGGGCGCGCTGGTCGCAACGCAGGCGGTCGCGCCCTCGATGCGGGGGGCGGGCGGCGGGACGATCCTCTTCACAGGCGGCGGCCTCGCGCTCGCCCCGCAGTACGGCGCGGCCGCGCCGGCGCTGACGGCGGGCAAGGCGGCGCTGCGCGCGCTGACGCACGCCATGGCGCCCGAGCTGGCCGGGGCGGGCGTCCACCTGGCCACCGTCACCATCGCCGGGACGGTCGCGCCGGGCGGCCCTTTCGACCCCGAGCGGATCGCCGCGCGCTACTGGGCGCTGCACGCGGAGCCGCGGGAGGCCTGGCGCGTCGAGAACGTCTTCAAGGGAGAGGCGGCATGAACATCGGGATCATCGGGGCGGGAAACGTCGGGACAGGCCTCGGCCGCAGGCTGGCCGCAGCGGGCCACCGGCTGATGCTGAGCTTCTCGCGCACGCCACAGGCGCTGGCGGCGGCGGCGGAGCGCGTCGGCGCCGAGGCGGGGACGCCGGCCGAGGCGGCGCGCTTCGGCGAGGTCGTCATCCTCGCCACGCCCTGGGATGCGACCATGGCGGCGATCGCGGAGGCGGGCGACGCGCTGGACGGGCGCATCGTGTGGGACACGACGAACCCGCTGACGGCGGACTTCTCCGGCCTGCGGCTGGGGTGGAGCACCTCCGCCGGCGAGGCCGTCGCCGCGGCCGCTCCGGGCGCGCGGGTGGTGAAGGCGATCGCGCCGTTCGCGGAGCTTCTGCACGGCGAAGCGCTGCTGCTCGGGGGCCGCGCGCCCGACGTCTTCGTCTGCGGCGACGACGAGGCGGCGCGGGCGACGGTCGCCGGGCTGGTGCGCGACGTCGGCGCCGGCGCGGTCGATGCAGGCCCGCTCGCGCTGGCCCGCACGACCGAGCCGCTCGGCCTGCTCCTCGTCACGCTCGCCTATGGGCGCGGCATGGGCGGCCGGATCGGCGCGAGCCTCCTGCGGGAGTGATCGCGCTCCGGCGCGGTTCGCGGCGCGACGGCGCCCCTCAAACTGCGGCGTGACCGGATGGCGGTCGCCGCTCACGCATCCGCCGCGCTGACGCGGCCAGCAACGGGAAGACCCGCATGGAACGCGCCGCCGTCGATCTCAGCACCTATGTCCGGACGCCGCTGGCGCAGGCCCATGTCGAGCGCCTGCGCGCGATCGGCGAGGTCGTCGCCTTCGCGCCCGGCGAGACGATCGTGGCGTTCGGCGCCCCCAGCGAGGCGTTCTTCTACATCCTCGAGGGCGAGGCGGCCGCCTATGACGAGGTGACGGGGGCGCGCTACGGCGACGCCACCCTCGGCGCGGGGCAGTTCACCGGCGAGATGAGCTTCCTGACCGGCGGCGCGGCGCTGATGACGAACAGGGCCGAGACGGCCGTCGCCGCCATCCGCGTCCCGCGCGCCGCTTTCCTGCAGGCGCTGGCCGACATCCCCGAGATGAGCGACATCGTCGTGACCGTCTTCGCCGCACGGCGGCGGCGGCTGATCGAGAGCGGCCAGGCGGGGCTGACCCTGATCGGCGCCGAGGCCGACCGCGCGGTGCGTCGGATCGAGGCGTACGCCACGCAGAACCGCATCCCGTTCCGCGCCCACGCGCTCGGCGGCGCGGCCGCGCTGGAGATGGCGCGCCGCTGCGGCGCGCCGCCCGACGCGGGCGCGGTGATCCTCGGCGAGCGCACGGTCCTGCGCGACCTAACCCCGCGGGCGCTGGCGCGGCGCCTGGGGCTGGATCTGGCGGTCGAGGAGGGCGCGGAGTTCGACGTCGTCATCGTCGGGGCCGGACCCGCAGGTCTCGCCGCCGCGGTCTACGCCGGCGCCGAGGGGCTGCGGGCGCTGGTGATCGACGAACTCGCGGTCGGCGGACAGGCCGCGACGTCGTCGCGGATCGAGAACTACATGGGCTTCCCGACCGGCATCTCCGGGGCCGACCTCTGCGCCCGCGGCGAGATCCAGGCGCTGAAGTTCGGCGCGCGCTTCGCCGTGCCGCGGCGCGTTGTCGGCCTGCAGGCGGCGGCCGGAGGGTTCGCCGTCGCGCTGGACGACGGCGTGACCGTGGGCGCCCGCGCCGTGGTCGTGGCGACCGGCGTGCAGTATCGCCGCCTGCCGCTGGAGCGGCTTGAGCACTTCGAGGGCGCCGGCGTGTCCTACGCCGCGACCGAGCTGGAGGCGCGCCATCTCCAGGGCCGCGCGGCGGTGGTGATCGGCGGCGGGAACTCCGCCGGTCAGGCCGCCATGTTTCTCAGCTGCCGCGCCGAACGCGTGCATCTGATCGTGCGCGGCGGCTCCCTAGCCGCGTCGATGTCGGACTATCTGATCGAGCGCATCCGCAGCACCGCCAGCATCGCCGTCCACTTCGGCGCCGACGTCGCGGCGCTGCATGGCGACGAGACGCTGGAGGCCGTCACCATCGCCCGTCGCGACGGCGGCGAAGCGATCGTTCTGCCGACGGCGGGGCTGTTCGTTATGGTCGGGGCGGCGCCGAACACCGGCTGGCTCTCCAGCCTCGTGGAGCTTGACGACAAGGGGTTCGTCGCGACCCGCGACGGCTACGCCACCTCCTTCCCCGGCGTCTTCGCGGTGGGCGACGTCCGCGCCGCGTCCGTGAAGCGTGTGGCGTCCGCGGTGGGCGAGGGCTCGGTGGTGATCTCGAAGGTCTGGGAGCACGTCGCCGCGGCGCATCGGTGAACCGCGCTCCGCCCCCGAGGCCCTGCCGCGCGCCGGGTCGGTAGCATGGCGTGTCGATGCGCATGATCAAGGCGACGGCCGTGCGGCCGACCGCGTCAGGCGGATTCCGCCTAAGAGCGCCTTTTGCCGCGCGGTTTGGCGCCTGACTCGCCGCCTGAGACGGCGTGAGGGAGGACGCTGGCGACGACGGGGCCGCGGAACCTTTCCGAAGTTGCGGGCTTCAGGCTGCGGTCGGGTGCCGGGCGAGGCGCTGGTTGAAGTGGGCGGCGCGGACCTGGAGAACGTTGAACGCGCCTCGCTCCAACCAAAGCATGTGCCGGGGTGAGGCTCATTCTGGCGGTGACGAGACGGTCGGCCCCACCTTCGACGCGCGATGGGGCCGCGCGCTCCCCGGCCCGATGGCGTTCGGCGTAAGTCGCAAATCGCGCCTGCGGGTTGCCGACGTACTCGACCATCTTCTTCTTGGCGCGGCGAACGGTGCGGTTTCGCCGGGCGCTTGCTGTCGAAGTCTAGACTTTGACGGTCATTTTACGTCGGGACGTCCGAAGCGCCCGGCTCCCTGGCGCAGCTGCGCATCGGCACGGCGCCGTCGGTCAGCGCATCGAAGCGACCGGCTCCCCGCCGCAGCCGGCCGCTTCGACGGCGGACCACCCAACCACGAGGCGCTGCTCGCGCGGGCTGACAAACGCGGCGAAGCAAGGGCGGCCGTCGTGTCGTCGGTGGTCTCGGCCCCCCGTCAAACCGCTGGCGACGCGGACCATAGTCCGGTGTGCGGTCGCCGGTTCGACGCTGCTGGCGGCGGGACAAAGCCCGTCGAGCAGCGCCATGGCGGCCGAGCCGTCTTCGCTCAGCCCCCAACTTCGCAAAGGTCGCGACGGCTTCATCGACACCGGGGCGACGCTGCAGGTGTACAGGTCGAGCGTGGCGCTTCTGCCAGCGGTCGCCCCATTCTGGCGATCGCCGCGAAGACGCTGGTCCTGCCGTCTGCGCGTCGGCGCGCGCGCCTGATTGCGCCGGGCGGCCGACGCCGCCCGGTCCAGAACCAGCCCCGCCACCGGGTCGCCTCCAACAAGTAGGGGTCCGGTCGACCGCGCCGTCCCCGTATGCATCTCACGCAGGCGCTGCGCCAGAAGCACAGCCAGCAAGCGGCGCTGCACTACCGTCACGTAAGTTTCTCCGATCTTTTTTACAAATCGCGATGCAGTTTCAGAGATTCCGTGCTAGCAGCCTGTATACATGATGGTGGCGTGGGGCCGTGCGAGCGCCCGGTGCGCCGCATGAACCCCGGCGTGCGCCGGCGAGACTTGTGAAGCGTCAACAAGCGGGGACTGGCATGGCTATCATCAACGGCGGCAACAGCGCCGACGTGCTGAACGGCACGGTGGACGCCGACATCATCAACGCGTTCGGCGGCGACGACGTCATAGTCGCCGGGGCCGGCGACACCGTCGACGGCGGCGCCGGAAACGACACGCTGGTGCTGCAGACGCTTTCAGCGGGCGGCCTGCTCGGCGCGGTGTTTCGCGACCTCGACGTCTTCGCCGGCCCGGCTGCGACGATCACGCTGCCAGGGGGCGAAAGCGTCACCGTGCAGGCTGTCGAGACGATCGTGCTCGGCGCAACAACCATCTCCAGGCCGGTGATCCGCACCGACGTCGACCCGGTTCCAATCGTCCTCGACATCACCCGCGACACGGACATCAACGCCGTCACGCTGATCCCCCGCGATTTCAACAACATCAAAGAGCAAGGGGACACCGTCCGGGACGGCTACGCCAACACGACGGATCTTGCGCGCGGCAACGGAGCGGGCACGCTGACAGTAAGCCGCGGCGATAACTCGACCCTCAGTCCGTCCTCGATGCAGTTTCTGGAAAACGGCTTCATCCGGTTGGACGCCGGCAGCCAGAACCCGACCTTGACGAGTCCGCGGCGCGACAACGGAAACGTCGTTTTCCGAGGCTACGAAAACTCCCCGCGCGTGTCGCCGCCGTTCGGCGACAGCGAGGATAGCAGGGTCAGCAATTTCTTCGTCTTTCAGTTCCAGGGCCCGACCATCAACGGCAATGGCGGCGCCAACAGGCTTATCGGCTACGACACCCGCGACAACATCAACGGCGGCGGCGGCGACGACACCATCTTCGGCGGCTTCGGCAATGACACGATCCGTGGCGACGCGGGCGCCGACCAGATCGACGGCAACCGCCACAACGACCTGATCTTCGGCGGAGCAGGCGGCGACACCATCACCGGCGGCCAGGGCGCCGACGTCATCGACGGCGAGGACGGCGACGACGTCATCGACGCAGGCAACGACAATGACTTCGTCAACGGCGGCGTCGGCCGCGACGTCATACAGGGCGGAGCCGGCGCCGACACGCTGAACGGCGACGGCGGCGACGACACGGTCCGCGGCGGCGCCGGCCGCGACCAGATCAACGGCGGCGACGGCGCGGATCTCATCGTCGGCGGCGACGGCGGCGACATGCTGAACGGCGACGGCGGCGACGACGTGTTCTACGGCCAGGCGGGCGACGACACCGTCAACGGCGGCGAGGGCGACGACGTCGCGGTCTATGCCGGGTCGCTCGCCGACTACACCGTGCGCGTCTCGCAGTCGACCGGCGAGTTCGAGGTCATCGCCCTCGCCGGCGACGAGGGGACCGACGTGCTGTCCGGCGTCGAACGGGTGCAGTTCTCGAACGGCATCTTCGCGCTGGCCGACGTGGCGGAGCCGTCGCAGATCGATGTCGTCGACGGCCCGACGGGGAACCGCCTTGTCGGCACCGACGGCGACGACACCATCGACGGAGCAGGCGGCGACGACACCATCGCCGGGCGCGGCGGCGACGACGTCCTGATCGGCGGCCCCGGCGCGGACGTGATCGATGGCGAGGGCGGCGAGGACGTCGTCTCCGGCGGCGACGGCGCTGACGACATCGACGGCGGCGACGGCGCCGATATCCTGCGTGGCGGCGACGATGGAGACGCGATCGACGGCGATGGCGGCGACGATGCGATCTTCGGCGAGGACGGCGACGACAACCTCTCAGGCGGCGACGGCGAGGACGACATCCACGGCGGCGACGGCGCCGACACGATCTCCGGCGACCGCGGCGACGACGAAATCGACGGCGGCGGCGGTGACGATGTCGCGACCTTCGCCGAGAACCGCGGCGCTTATCGGATCACCTTCGCCGATGACGGCCGCATCTCGGTGGCCGACCGAACCGCCGATCGCGGCGGCGTCGACCTGCTGCGCAACATCGAGACGCTGTGCTTCGCCGATGGCGACATCGAGGTCGATGCGCCGCTGCCCGTGACGACCAACCTGACCACCGCCCAGGTGGTCCTCCCCGGCGTGGCGGCCGACTACCGGATCGCCCCGGAGCCCAGTCTCGGAAACGTCTTCGTGGCGACCAACCTCAGCGACGTCTTCCAGCAACCGGTCGCCATCGGCGCCGATCAGCAGGCCGTCTTCGCCGACAGCGTGGTCAACTTCGTCGGCGACAGTGAGACCGGGCCCAACTTCTACCAGTCCGACATCCGCATTTTCCCGTTCGTGAACTTCGCGGGCGCCTTCGACACATATCTGAGGCCCGACACGGAGGCGCGGCACAACAGCGACGACGTCATCCGGTTCGTGATCCCAGACAACACCACGTTCCAGTGGGTGTTCGAGGACCAGGGCGTCAAGGGCGTCAGCACGATCCGCGGACTTCGGCCCGACTTCAACCTCACCTGGTTCTTCCGCGGCTATGACGAGGTGGTGATCCAAGGGCGAGACGGCGGGGCCGTGCGGAGCTTCGTCTTCGCCAACGAGCGCAGCTTCTCGTTCCGCGGCGATTCAGGCGCAAACGTCATTCAGGGCGGCGACACCAGCAACAGGATCAACGCGGGCGCAGGCGACGACAGCGTCGAGGGCGGCTTCGGCTTCGACATCCTCAACGGCGAAGGCGGCGACGACGTTCTCGACGGCGGCCGTCACGCCGACACGATCAATGGCGGTTCCGGCGACGACAAGGCCTTCGGCGCCCATGGCGACGACCTGATCCGCGGCGACGCCGGCCAGGACAGCTTGTTCGGCGGCGTCGGCGACGACACCATCGAGGGCGGCGACGGCTTCGACCTGCTGTTCGGCGACGCGGGCGACGACTCGTTGGACGGCGGGGCAGGTTTCGACGTCGCATATGGCGGCGCCGGCGACGACACGATCACCGTCGGCCAGGGGGACGTCGCCATCGGCGGCGCCGGCGACGATGTCATAGCGGCGTCCGGCGTGACCGCCGGGGGCGCGCCGATCATGGTGCGCTTCGTCGGCGTGGCCTCCGAGTACGCGGTCACGGTCGACGGCGCCGACTTCGTGGTCGCCGACGCCGTGACCGATCGCGACGGCGCCGACCGCATCGCAGGCGCGCCGGCCGAAGCGGTGTTCCTCGAGTTCGGCGACGGCGCGCTCACATCTCTCGCGGACCTGCTCGCCCCCTCGCTCAAGGCGGCGGAAGACACCTTCGCAGTGCGCGAGGATGCGCGTCTCTTCGGCGATCTCTTCGCCGACAACGGCGAAGGCCCGGATGAAGGCGTCGGCGTCGCGATCGTCGGCGTCGGCGACAACGGCGCGGTCGGCGAGATGGTGACGCTCGCCTCCGGCGCAACAGTGACCGTCGAGGCGGACGGGACTTTCGCCTATGCACAGAATGGCGCCTTCGACAGCCTCGGCGCGGGCGAGACCGCCACTGACGGCTTCACCTACACGGTTGGCGACCCCGACGGTCGGGCTGCGGTCGGCGCCGTGACGATCACGGTGAACGGCGACATCGAGCGCCTCGAGGTGGTGCAAGGGTCCGCCCGCTTGCAGGGCGGCGCCGCGAGCGAGACGATCGTGGCGGGCGGCCAGAGATTGCAGGTGGCCGCCGGCGGAAGCGGCAGCGACGTCTTCGACTTCAGCGGCGTCGTCGGCGACAGCGTCCGTCAGACCAACTACGTCATGGACTACGAGGTAGGGCTCGACCTGATCGACATCGGCGGCGCCGAGATCAACGGCGAGCGCGCTGTCGGCAGCCGTCTGCTGCTGAGCGTCGGCCCGGAGAACGACATGCTCGTCATCATCGGGGCGTCGTCGAGCGAGGAACTCGAGTTTCTCTGAGCCGGCAGACCTTCTCCGAAGTCGGGAACAGGAAAGACATGGGGGCCATGCTGCGAGCTTTCGGGGCGAGTACGGTGATCGGCCATCGAGCGCAGCGGCGCCTGAACGGGCAGCCCCCCTCGCCGACCAGCGCGCGACCCCCATGTTCCGCCCACTCCCCACTTAGGGTTTGGGTGCATTTTACCGAACCCATTCCTTGGACCGCCCGAGGGTGGAGTTTCCGGGCTTCGGCGCTGAACCGGAACCCTAGGGTCAGGACCCGTTAATCGGGTTGCCACCGCCTCACTGCCTTGATTCAACTTCCCGGTGGGGAGTGGGACTCTGTTGCGCAAAGGTGGCTGGCGGAGGGATTCACGCCGCGAATCCAGCGTGATAGC
>CAYGUQ010000010.1:0-26130 GCA_964352995.1 uncultured Rhodobacterales bacterium | reverse complement strand
TCGCCGCCAGCGCGCCGCCCGCAAGCGTCGGCGCGTCGTTCACGCCGGTCACCGTAACGGTCACGGTCGCCGTGTCGGTGCCGCCATTGGAGTCGTCGATGGTGTAGCTGAAGGTCTCGGTCGCAGTCTGGCCCTGGTTCAGCGCCTCGAAGGCGCCGTTCGGATCGTAGATCACGCTGTCGCCGTCGGCGCCGATGGTCGCGAGCCCCAGAAGGCCCGTGGTGTCGAGCGCCGTCACCTCAGGATCATCGCCGTTGTCGATGTCGGTGTCGTTGGCGGTGACGGCGATCGACACGGCCGGTCCGTCCTCGCTGACGCCTGCGGCGTCGTCCGCCGCCACCGGCGCATCGTTCACGCCCTCGATGGTCACGGTGACGGTGGCGGTGTCGAACGCGCCGTTCTGGTCGCCGATCGTGTAGGAGAAGGTCTCGGTCGCGGTCTGGCCGACTGCAAGCGTCTCGAACTGACCGTTCGGGTCATAGGTGAGGGTGTCGCCATCGGCCCCGACCGTCACCACGCCCAGGACGCCGGTCGTGTCGACCGAGACGATCTCCACGTCGTCGCCGTCCGCGTCCACGTCGTTCGCGGTCGGCGAGAAGGTGACCGCCGGGCCGTCCTCCGACACGGTCGGCGCGTCGTCGATCGCCTCAGGCGGCGTGTTGTCGAAGACCTGGTAGAACACGCCGTCGCCCGAGCCGTCGCCGGCGCCCGCTGAGGTGGCCGAGCGCCAGCCGACGACGAAGTCGCCCTCGGACAGCAGCGCGGCGATGGTCGGCTGATCCTGCGTGCTGGAGACTTGGGTGTTGACCAGGCGCGGCCCGTCGCGGCGCTCTCCGTCAGCGCCGTACTGCTGCACGAAGACGCCCCAGCCCGAGCCGTCCGTCCCGTTCGCGTCGGCGTAGGCGACGGCGAAGCCGCCATTGGGCAGCGCCGTCACCTCAGGCTGGCCCTGTGAGCTGATGCGCTGTTCGTTGACGCGGAACTCGTCCCCGACACGGGCGCCCGAGGCGTCGAACATCTGGCCGTAAACGCCGTCGCCCGAGCCGTCCTGACCTGAGGACTCCCACACCGCAACCCAGCCGCCATCGACCAGACCGGCGACCGACACCCGGTCCTGGATGCTGTCGGTGTAGCTGTTGACCTGGATCTCGGCGCCCACGGGGGCGTAGCCGCCGGCGGAGGGCGCGTATTGCTGGGCGTAGACGCCAAGCGACGAGCCGTCCTGCGGCGATTCCCACGCCACCACGAAGCCGCCGTCCGCCAGCGCGGCGACAGACGGATAGTCCTGGTTGCCGGTCAGGAAGCTGTTGACCTTGAACTCGCCGCCTGTCGCCGCGCCGGTCGCGCCGTCGAATACGCGGGCGTAGACGTCGTAGCTGGTCGAGCCGGTCTGCGACGCCTGCCACGTCACCAGGATGTCGCCGTTGGCCAGCGTCGCGACGTCCTGCCAGCCCTGCGTGCTCGCAGTCGTCTGGTTGACCAGCGTCTCGCCGCCGGCGGCCGTCCCGTCCGCGGCGTAGCGCTGCATGAAGACGCCGTAGCCGGAGCCGTCGGCGCCGGACTGGTCCATCCACGTCACGACGAAGCCGCCGTCGTCGAGCGTCGCGACGCGCGGGTCGGTCTGCGTGCCCGCTGTGGTCGTGTTGACCTGGAACTCGCTCCCGACCCTGACGCCGTCGCGGTCGAAGCGCTGACCGAACACGCCGTAGGTGTTCGTCGCGTCCTGACTGTAGGACCGCCAGACCATCACGAAGCCGTCTTCGACAGCCGCGACGCTGGGCTGGTCCTGCGTGCTGGCGGTCTCGGTGTTGGCTTGCCGCTCCGAGAAGTCCGTGTCGGCCTTCACCGCGTCGCCCGAGGGCGTGATGGCGACCGACACGACCTGCGGGTCGGAGCCGCCATCGGCGTCGCCGATCTGGATGCGGATGGTCCGGGACGGCTCGGGGGCGTCCGAGACGTTCTGGTAGGTGAGGTTCTCCACCAGCCGCTCGACCAGCGCCGCCGTGGCGTCGCCGTTCAGCGCGATCTCGAAGGGCTGGCCCGCCAGCCCGTCGGAGACCACGGTCCCGACCTCGACGCCGTCAACGGTCACGACGCCGGCGACGATCGTGATCCCGTTTCCGGCGCGCAGGCCCAGTATGTCCTGGGTCAGGTCGTCGGGCGCATTGATCTGGTCGGCGTAGGCGGTCGACGTCGTCACCATCTCGGCGCGGACATAGCCGCCCGCGAAGCCCGAGCCGTTGGGGTCGATCACCGCGGCGGCGCCGTCGGCGTCGATCAGCTGCGGCGCGTCGTTCACCGCGTTCTCGACGTAGGTCACCGTGTCGTTGACGCCGTCTAGGCCCGGCAGGCCGCTCACGTCGTAGTCGGCCGGGTCTCCGAAGATGCGGGTGAAGACGCCGTCGCCCGAGCCGTCGCCGGCCGTGGCCGAGGTCGTCGAGGTCCAGCTCGCCGCGAAGCCGCCGCCCTCCAGCGCCGCCAGCGCCGGCAGGTCCTGCGTGCTGGAGGTCTCCTCGTTGATCTGGAACTGGCCGTCGACGCGGGCGCCGGCGGCGTCGTAGCGCTGGCCCTGCACCGACCAGCCGGAGCCGTCGAGGCCGGAACTGTCCTCCCAGGCCACGACGAAGCCGCCGTCCTCCAGCGCCACGACGTCTGAGAAGCGCTGGGTGCCGCTCGTCGCCTCGTTGACGAGGAAGGGCTCGCCAAGCGCCGCGCCCGCGGCGTCGTAAAGCCGCGCGTAGACGCCGACGCCCGAACCGTCGGTCCCGTTCTCGTCGCGGAACACCGCGACGAAGCCGCCGCCGGTCAGCGCCGCCACGCCTTCGAGATACTGCTGACCCTCGACCTGCGTGTTGATGCGGAACTCGGCCCCCACCGGCGTTCCGGTCGCGCTCAGCCGCTGGCCATAGACGCCGTAGGAGGGGGAGGCCGAGCCGTCCTGGCTGTAGGAACTCCACGCCACGATCCAGCCGCCGCCCGCCAGCGCGTCGGCGTCGGGGTAGTACTGGGTCGATGTCTGGAAGGTGTTGACCAGCGTGTCGGCGGTCAGCGCCGATCCGGTCGCATCGTAGAGCCGCGCGCGGATGCCGTCAGCGCTCGAATCGCCGTTGCTGTCGGACCAGACGGCGAGGATGCGGCCGGTCGAGTCCGTCGCCAGCCGCAGCGCGTATTCGGCTCCGGAGGTCGCGTCGTTGACCCGCGTCTCGGCGCCCGTGGGCTGGCCGTTCGCATCGAACAGGCGCAGGTATACGCCCGAGTTGTCGCCCGGGCCATTGCCTTCCCAGCCCGCGACGAAACCGCCGCCGGGCAGCGCCGCCACCGCGGGCTGCTGCTGCTGGCCGACGAACGTCTCGCTGAGCTGGAACTCGGCGCCGAAGGGCTGGCCCAACGCGTCGAAGATCTGGCCGAACACGCCCTGATTGTTGGCCTGCGGATCGTCCTGATTGATGCTCTGCCACACCACCACGTGGCCGCCGCCGGCGAGCCCCGCGGTCGCGCTCGCGGTCTGCGTGCTCGCCTCGAAGGTGTTGACCTGCCGCTCGCCGCCGACCGGGCCGTCGCCGTCCTGCTCGGGCGTCACCGCCACGGTGACGAACACGGGCTCGGACGCGCCGCCGTCGCCGTCGGTCAGCGTCACGCGGAAGTCGCGGCTGTCGGCGGGGTCGTTCGAAGGCGTGCGCCAGGACAGCGCCTCCACCAGCGCCTCGACGCGCGCCGGGGTCGCCTGCGCGTTCAGCGCGACCTCGAGCCGCTCGCCGGCCTGCCCGTCGGCGACCAGCGTTCCCACCGTCACGCCGTCGACGCGCACGTTGGCTCCGGAGATCGAGACGCGGGTCGAGGAAAGCGTCAGGAAGTCCTGCGTGGCGCCGTCGGGCGCGGCGAACTGGTCGCCGGCGCGGTAGCTCTCCACGCGCACGACCTCCAGTCGCCCGCCGGAGAAGTTGGCGCTGTCGGCGTCCGACACGGCGGCCGCGCCCGCGATGTTGACGTAGCCGGCGTTCGCCGCGGCCTCGTCGACCGAGACCGTCTCAGGCAGGCCCTCGATCACCGGGTCGGCGCCGCCGCCCTGCGTCTCGGGATCGCCGAGCAGGCGCTGGAACACGCCGCGGCTGGAGCCGTCGCCGGCGCCGGCGGAGGTCTCGGAGGTCCACACCACCGCGATGCGGCCGTCAGCGAGCACCGCGACATCGGACTCGTCCTGCGTGCTCGAGCCCTGCTCGTTCACCACGAAGGGCCCGTCCACGGTCGCGCCGGTCGCGTCGTAGCGCTGCGCCAGCACCGCCCAGCCCGAGCCGTCGAGGCTGTTGGGGTCGCTCCAGGTCACGATCCAGCCGCCGTCGGGCGCGGCCGAGACCTGCGCGTCGTACTGGGTGCTGGAGGCGAGCTGGTTGACCTGCGTCTCCCCGCCCACGGGCGTCCCGTTCGCGGCGAAGCGCTGCATGAAGACGCCCCAGCCCGAGCCGTCGGTCCCCGACTGGTCCTGCCAGACCACGACGAAGCCGCCGTCGGCGAGCTCGGTCACCTCCGCCGCCTGCTGGTCGGCGGTCGTCGTGGTGTTGACGAGGAACTCTCCGCCCACCTTGGCGCCGGCGGCGTCGAAGCGCTGCCCGTAGACGCCGTAGTTCGATCCGTCCTGCCCGAAGGAGGACCACACAGCCACGAAGCCGCCCGAGCCGTTCGGCGCGACCGACACTTCGAACTGGGTGCTGGTCACGTAGGTGTTCAGCACGATGTCGCCCGTCACCGGCGCGCCGGCGGCGGTGAAGATGCGGCCCGTGACGCCCTGGCCGTTCCCGTCGCCCGAGCCGGCGCTGGTGACCGCGCTCCACGAGATCAGGATGTTGCCGTTCGACAGGACTGTGACCGCGGGGTCGTCCTGCGTCGAGGAGAACTGCAGGTTCGCCTGGAACTGCGGCCCGGGAACGCCGTCCGCGTCGAAGATGCGCGCGAAGACGCCGGTGCCCGAACCGTCGCGACCGCCGTTGTCCTGCCACGCCGCGACGAAGCCGCCGCCCGGAAGGCCCGCGACCGCCGGAACCTGCTGGCTGCCGTCGACGGTCTCGTTGACCCGGAACTCGGGCCCGACGGGGGCGCCGTCCGCGTCGTAACGCTGGCCGTAGACGCCCCAGGTGCTCTCGTTGTCCTGGTAGAGCGACTGCCACAGCACGACATGCCCGCCGCCGACGAGCGCCGCGACCGCCGGATTGTCCTGCTGGTTCGCCGTGAAGCTGTTGACCTGCTCCTCGCCGCCCAGCGGCTGCGGACCGCCGTCGTCCTCGGGCGCCACCGTGATCGTGACGCGCTGGTTCCCGGTCTGGGCGTTGGCGCTGTCGAAGATGCGGAAGTCGATCTGGCGGCTGGCCGCCGGCCCGTCGCTGGCGTTGGCGTAGCCGATCGCCTCGACCAGCGCCTCGACCGCCGCCTCGTCGGCGGCGGCATTGAACGTGACGGTCAGGTTGGCGCCGTTGGCGCCGTCCAGCGTAGCATCGATGGTCCCGATCGCGACGCCGCCGAAGCTGACGGTCGAGCCCGACACGCCGATCTGGCCCGCCCCGGTCCCCTGATTCAGGACGGAGAGCGTCTCGAGCGGGCCGTCGAGACGGTTCGTGACGGCGGTGACGTGGCTGACCTCAAGCCGTCCGCCGTCGAGGCCGGCGGCGCGGCTGTAGACGAAGTCCACCGTCCCGTCGATCGCCTGCGCCCCGGCCTGCACCTGCGCCTCGTCGAAGGCGACCGTGGTCTCGAAGTCGTTGAGCTGGATCAGGTTGGTCGGCACGCTGGTCGTGATGTTGACGAGCAGGCCAGTCGCCTGGTTCACGCCGCCGTCGCCGTCGGTCAGCGTGATCGAGAGGCCGCGGTCGCCGGTGACGGGGGTCGCGGCGGAGTTGGCGTAGGTCAGCGCCTCGACGAGCAGCGCCACGCGCGCAGGCGTCGCGTCCGCATCGAAGACGACGCGCAGGGAGGCGCCGTTCGCGCCGTTCAGCGTACCGTCGATCTGGCCGATGACGACGCCGTCCACCGAGACGTTCGCGCCGGCGACCGTCACGCGGCCGCCGCTGGCGATCCCGAGCTGGTTGTCGGTCCCGTTGGTGAAGTCGGTCCAGTCCAGCGTCAGCGCGCCGCCGGCGAAGTTCGCGCTGTCGGCGTCGGTGAGCGAGACGGACGGGTCGAGCAGAACGGGCGTGGCTGCGGCGGTGTTCAGCACCTGCACGGTTGGCCCGAAATCGGACAGGACCGGGCCCTCGCTCGCCGGGGCGGGAACCGTCCCGAACAGGCGGTGGAACACGCCCGCGGCAGAGCCGTCGCCGGCGTCGCCGGAAGTCTGCGAGGTCCAGGTCGCGACATAGCCGTTCGCCAGCGCCGCCAGCGCCGGATCGTCCTGGGTGCTGGAGACCTGCTCGTTGAGCTGCACCGCGCCATCGATGCGAGTGCCGTCGGCGGCGAAGGTCTGGGCGAAGACGCCGCCGCCCGAGCCGTCCTGGCCGCTGTCGGTGTAATAGGCGATGACGAAGCTGCCGTCCGGCAGCGCGACCGCGGCTGGCTGGTACTGGCTGCCGACCGTCAGGTCGTTGACCTGGAACTCGTCGCCCACGGCCGCGCCGCTCGCGTCGAGCAGTCGGGCGAACACCGCCGAGCCCGAGCCGTCGCGCCCGCCGTCCTCGCGCCACGCCACGACGAAGCCGCCGCCGGCAAGCGCCGCGATCGTCGGCTCGTATTGCTGGCCGGCGGTGGTCTGGTTCACCGGCACATCGCCGCCGAGCGGGCTTCCCGAGGCGTCGAAGCGCCGGGCGTAGACGCCGGAGCCCGAGCCGTCGAGGCCGCTCTCGTCGGTCCACGCGACGACGAAGCTTCCGTCCGCGGCGACCGCGACGGTCGGCTGGCTCTGCTGGCCCGCTGTCGCGACGTTGATCGTGAACTCGCCGCCCTGCTTGGCGCCGGCCGCGTCGAAGCGCTGGGCGCGGATGTCGTAGGTGTTGGTGGTCTGGGTGTAGGAGCGCCAGACCGCGACGAAGCCGCCCGAGGGCGTCGCGGCGATCGTCGGGCTGTCCTGCGTGGAGTAGACGTTGGTCGGAACGGCGATCTCTCCGCCCAAGGCGGCGCCGGCGGCGTCGAACACCTTGGCGCGGACATAGCCCTGCGCCGCCGCATTGCCGTCGTGCCAGATCACCGCGAAGCCGCCGCCGGCGAGCCCCGCGACGTCGGGCGTCTGCTGGTTGTTGGGCAGGTTGTCGTTGATCAGGAACTCGCCGCCCACGCGCGCGCCGGCCGCGTCGTAGCGCTGGCCGTAGATCCCGTAGTCGTTCAGGTCGTCCTGATCATAGCTGCGCCAGACGATCACGTAGCCGCCGTCCGCGAGCGTCGCGACCTTCTGCTGGTCCTGCGTGCTCTCGATATTGCTGTTGGTCTGGCGCTCGTCGCCCGCGACCTGCAGGGCCTCGACCTCCGGGCTCACGCGCACGGTCACGCTGGTCGAGGTCGCGTCTCCGGCGCCGTCGCTGACGGTCACGCGCAGGATGCGCTCGGCGGCGGGGTCGTTCGAGGGATTGGCGTAGGTGAGGTTCTCGACCAGCGCCTCAACGGCCGCGCTCGTCGCCGCGGCGTTGAGCACGATGTCGAGCACGCCGCCGTCGGCGCCGGCCGAGACGATGGTTCCGATGGCGACGCCGCCGAAGGTCACGGTGGTCCCGGAGACGCCGATCTGGCCTGCGCCCGTCCCCTGGTCGCGCACGCCAAGCTGATCCTGACGCTCGTCGTCAGGGTCGCCGAACAGGACGTCGAGGCCGCTGAGGTCGATGCGCGCCACGGTCACGCGGCCGCCGTCGAAGCCCGCCTTCTCCGCCACGGCGACGGCGCCGTCGGCGTCGATCAGCTGCGGGCCGGCGTTGACCTCGGCCTCGTCGAAGTCGCGGACCGCGTTCAGCCCCTCCAGCAGCGGCTCGTCGCCCGGCGCCGGATAGTCGGCCGGGTCGCCCAGCACGCGGGCCTGCACGGCGTAGAGCGAGCCGTCCACCGCGCCGTTGCGCGTGGTCCAGACCGCGACGACCTCGCCGCTGTCGAGCAGCGCCAGGCGGGGATCCTCCTGCGCGCTGGTCGTCCCGACGTTCACCTGGGTCTGGCCGTCGACGCGGTCGCCCGAGGCGTCGTAGCTCTGCACGAAGATCTCGTCGCCGGCGCTCGGGCCGTAGCCGCGCCAGCCGACCATGAAGCCGCCGTCGGCCAACGGGGCCACGGTCGGCTGATACTGGTTGCTGACGGTGGTCTCGTTCACGCGGAACTGCTCGCCCACGGCCGAGCCGTCGGCGGCGAAGCGCTGCGCGAACACGCCAGCCGAAGAGCCGTCGAGCCCGTCGTCGCGCCAGGCGATCACGAAGCCGCCGCCCGTGAGCGCGGCGACCGCCGGCTCGTACTGGTTCCCGGGCGTGTAGCTGTTCACCAGGATGTCGCCGCCCACGGGCGTTCCCGCCGCGTTCACGACGCGGGCGTAGACGCCGTAGGATGCCCCGTCGGCGCCGTTCTGGTCGGTCCACGTCACGACATAGCCGCCGCCGGCGAGCGTCGCGACCTGCGGTTCGACCTGCGTGCCGGCGGTGCCGGCGTTGAGCGTCGTCTCGGCGCCGAGCTTTGCGCCGGCAGCGTCGAAGCGCTGGGCGACGATGTCCCAGCTGTTGGTCGCGGCGGTGAAGGCCTGCCAGACCACCACGAAGCTTCCGTTCGAGAAGCCGTCCACGTCCGGCTGGCTCTGCGTGCTGTAGAGCGCGGTCGGCACGGCGATCTCGCCCGTGGCGGGCGCGCCGTCGGCGCCGAACAGGCGCGCGCGCACATAGCCCTGCGCGGCGGAGTTGCTGTCGTACCAGACGACGACATGGCCGCCCGCGAGCGCACCACCCTCGATGGCGGCGACCGCCGGCTGCTCCTGGCTGCCGAGATTGGCGACGGCGACGCGCGTCTCGGCCCCGACCGGCGCGCCGGCCGCGTCGAAACGCTGGGAGTAGACGCCGCCGCTGGCGCCGTCCTGGCCGTCGGAGCGCCAGACCGCGACCCAGCCGCCGCCCGGCAGGCCGGTGACTTCGGGTTGGTACTGGAATCCCGCCGAGAAGCTGTTGACGGTGATCTCGCCCGCGCCCACCGGCAGCAGGCCGTCGATCTCGGGCGTCACGTCGACCGTGATCACCCGCGGCTGCGACGTCGCGCCGTCGCCGTCCGAGACCGTCAGCGCAAGCTGGACCTGCGCGTCGGGGTCGTCGGAGAGCGTGCGGTAGGTCAGGTTCTCGATCAGCGTCTCGACCGCCTCGGCGTCGGCCGCGGCGTTGAGGAGGATCTCCAGCGGCGCGCCGTTCGAACCATCGGAGACGATGGCGCCGATCGCGACCCCGCCGAAGCTGACGGTCGCGCCCGAGACGCCGATCTCGCCAGCGCCGGTCCCCACGTTCCGCACGCCGAGCACGTCCTGATCGGCCACGGTGGTCGCGCCGTACTGGGCGAAGTCGCCCTCGGCGGTGATGCGCTGCAGGAGCAGCCGGCCGCCGTCGAAGTCGGCGCTGTCGGCGTCGGAGAACGCTACGGAGGGGTCGATGACCTGCGCGGCGGCGTTGAGGTCGGCCTCGGAGAAGGTCGCGGTCTCGGCGAAGGCCTCCAGCAGCGGCGCCTGCGGCAGCGTCACGGCGTCGGGGTCTTCGGCGAACAGGCGCTGCATCACTGCGAACCCGTCGCCGTCGCCGGCGCCGCCGTTCGCGCCGATCTGCCACGCGGCGGCGATCAGGCCGTTCGGCAGGCCGACCACGGCCGGCCGCTGGGCGGTGTCGCCCGAATTCTCGTTCAGGGCGATCTCGTCGCCTGCGGGCGTTCCGTCCGCCGCGAACTGGCGGCCCACGACGTCGTAGGTGTAGACCCCCGCGACGGTGTCGCTGCGCCAGGCGACGAAGAAGCCGCCGTCGGCGGTGGCGGTCACTTCGGGCTCGTACTGCGTTCCGAGCTCGCTCTGGTTCACGAGGAACTCGCCGCCCACGGCCGCGCCGGCGGCGTCGTAGACCTGCGCGCGGATCGCGTAGCCGCTGCTGTCGCCGCCGCCCTGCGAGGTCCAGACCACGACGTAGCCGCCGCCCGGGAGCGCCGCGACCTTCGGCTGGTACTGCGTGTTCGCCGTCAGCGTGTTGACCGTGATCTCCGCGCCGACCGTCGCGCCCGCGGCGTCGAAGCGCTGCAGGCTGATCTCGCCGGTCCCGGCCTGCTGCCACACGACGACGAAACCCGAGGGCAGCGTGGCGACGTCCGGCGTGTACTGCTGGCCCGCCGTCACCGTGTTCGCGGTGAACTCCGCACCCGCAGCCGCGCCGGCGGCGTCGAAGCGCTGGCCGCGGATGTCCCAGGTGAAGGTGTCGTCGTTGTAGGACGACCACAGCACCACGAAGCCGCCGCCCGGCAGCGCCGCGACGGTCGGGGACTCCTGGGTCGAATAGGTCTCGGTGTTGACCTGGATCTCGGTCCCGACCGGCGCGCCGGCGGCGTCGAAGGCCTGCGCCCTGATGTCGTTGCCGCTCGTGTCGCGCCACGTCACCACGAAGCCGCCGCCGGGCAGGCCGGCGACGGACTGCTCGTCCTGATCGCCCACCGTGTCGGTCTCGACGAAGAATTCGCCGCCCTCGCGCTGGCCGAACGCGTTGTATCGCTGCCCGGTCAGGCCGAATCCCGTGCCGTTCTGATTCGCCGAACGCCAAACCGCCACATAGCCGCCACTATCCAACGGCGCGAGCGTGACCTGGCTCTGCTCGCCGACCGTGTAGATGTTCACAAGCTGTTCGGGGGAAACTGCAGTGGTCATGACTGAGACCCTTTGAAATCAAAACTGGTGCAGGTTTGCGCAGTGAGAAAACCCGAAAAACTTTACTCACTCAAACGAAAACTTGATTGGAGATTAAGTATTGACATTTGCCCGAATCGCCCGCCGCACAGCCGTTGAGACGCGGACGCGGAGCTGGCTCTACCTCGGGGGGCCGTGTTTTGGCCACACTTCAACCCTGGCTTGTCGCCGCACCTCCATGTCCCTCGCCATGGGGGTATCCGGCTGGCCTGAGTCCTGCGCCACATGATTCGGAGAATCGCGCGCGGGGCAGGCGCAGGACGCGAACCGCGCCTGCCCGTCCGACTTCGCCATCAGGCCTGAGCGCCGCCGACCATGCGCCGGCGGCGCGGTCTCGCGCTCCGGCGTTCTACAGAAGCAACGTCGCGGTGAGGGGGAAAAGCGCCACGGTCACCAGCACCGCCAGCATCACTGCGATGAAGGGCAGCGTCGCGGCGAAGATCGCTTCGACCGAAACGTCGGGATCGTTGAGGGTGTTGTGCACCGTGAACACCGAGATGCCGAATGGCGGCGTCAGCAGGCCGATCTCAACCGCGAGCACCGTGACGATCCCGAAATGGCTGAGGTCTATCCCGAGACCCGCCGCGATGGGCGCGGCGATGGGCACCATGATCAGAAGGATCGAGGTGGAATCCAGAATCATGCCCATCAGCAGGATGATGACGGCGTAGAAGAACATGAACCCCAGCGGCCCGAAGCCCGAGCCCGTCACCAGCCCGGCGATGGCGTTCGGCAGTCCGGCGATCGACAGCATCCGCGAGTAGAAGCTCGCCGCGATGAGCAGAAGCAGGATCGACACCGAGATCACGCCCGTCTGCTTCATCACGAGCCACAGTTTGCCCCGGTCCAGCGAGCGCCGCGCCAGCGCAAGGACGAACGCGCCGAACGCGCCGACCGCGCCCGCCTCGGTCGGGGTGAAGAAGCCCGAGTAGAGCCCGCCGAGCACAAGAACCACGAGCAGGGCGATAGGCGTCAGCTTCGCGGCCATGCGGCCAGCCGGCATCCTTGAGGCGTCGCGGTCGATGCGGCGCAGGCGGCTCGCTTCGGGGTCCGTCAGCACGAACCGGGGAAAGAGCAGCGTCACCGCCACGAGCATGGCGACGAAGCCGCCCGCAAGCATCAGCCCCGGCACGATCCCCGCGATGAACATGCCGCCGATCGAGACCTCGGCGAGGATGCCGTAGACGATCAGCAGCAGGCTCGGCGGGATCAGCATGCCCAGCACGGACGAGCCCGCCACGACGCCGGCCGCGAAAGCCGGACGGTAGCCGTGCCGCGTCATCTCCGGCACGGCGACGCGGGTGAAGACGGCCGCCGAGGCGATAGAGACGCCCGTGACGGCGGCGAAGATCGTGTTTGCGGCGACGGTGGCGACGCCGAGGCCGCAGACGACGCGGCGCAGCAGCTCTTCCGCGACTTCGAACGTGTCGCGCCCGACATTGGAGACGCTGACCAGCAGACCCATCAGCACGAAGAGCGGGATGGTGGCGAAGAGATAGTCTGCGATGCCGCTGTAGGCGGTCAGCTCCAGCATCCGGAAGGCGAGGCCGAGATTGTCCCGGATCAGCCAGATGCCGGCGAAGGCCACCGCGAACAGCGCATAGGCGATCTGGAGCCCGAGCAGAACGAGCAGAACCAGAAGGCCGATGAGCCCAAGGCCGAGCGCGAGCGAGGTCATGCGGCGGCCCGCGCCTTGCGCAGCTCCTGCGCCGCCACATAGAGCGCGGCGCAGGCGGCGAGCGCGGCGCCGAAGACGGTGACGCCGCGGAACGGCCATGTCGGAACGGTGAAGACGCCCTGCACGCCGAAGAACTCCGCGCCGGTCCAGGCGTCGAGCAGTTTCGGCCACGAGGCCCAGAGCACCAGCGCGAAGACGACCGCGCCGATCAGCGAAAACAGCGCCTCGATCAGCGCCAGCGTCCGCGGCGAGCGGCCCCCGAGGCGGCGCAGGACGAAGTCCGCCCGCGTCAGGCGGCGCTGCAGGATCGCGGCGGAGACCTGAAGGAACACGATGGCGACGACCGAGCGCGCGGCGATCTCCGAGACGCCGGTGATCGGCGCGTTCAGGAAGTTCCGCCCGACGACGTCTGCGACGACCAGCAGCATGAGGCCGCCGATCCACGCCGTGCCGATGGAGGAGAGGGCCGCCGCGACGCCCCCCAGCACGGCGCCGACCGGCGCCAGCGCGAAGGGCGGCGCAAGCGCATCGATCTTCGGCTCGCCGCCGTCTCCGCTCATGCCGGCTCCATGCTCCTGGCCCCGTGGGCGCGCCTCAGAGCCCTTCGTCCCATGCGCGCAAAGGCTCGGCGCCCCGCGCGCGGAGGGCGTCGAAATAGGCCTTGAGCACCACCTTGCCCTTCTCGCCGGTCTGCTCCAGCCACGGCTCGACGATGTTCGGCAGGCCGTTCACCCAGGCCGACTTCTCCGCCGCGGGCAGCTCGTGGATGGTGAGCCCGGCCGCCTGCATCTCGACCAGCGCCCGCTCGGCGAGACTGGCGACGTAGTCGCCATGGGCGGCGGAGGTCGCCCTGGCCGCCTGGCGGAACGCCTCGCGCACGGGCTCGGGCAGGCCCTCGAAGAAGTCCTTGTTGGCCGCGATGCCGCCGAAATACATCGAGCCGATCCCGACGCGCGTCAGCTCCGGCGCGACCTCGTAGACGCGGGTGGGCAGGATGCCGGAGGCGAAGGAGAGCGTGCCTTCGGTCACCCCGGTCTGGATGTTGGTGTAGTAGGTGGTCAGCGCGCCGTCGACCGGCGTCGCGCCGGTGCCGCGCAGCCAGTTGGCCGAGGTGCCGGGCGCGTTGAGCTTGCGGTTCTGCAGATCGGCGAGCGTGTTCACCGGGAAGGTCGCGTAGATGTCGTAGCTGTCGGTGATCAGCGAGGAGAGGTGGACCATGTTGTTCTCCGCCCAGCTGTCGCGCAGCTCCGGCAGCGTCTCGGACAGATTGTCGAAGATCTCGATGATCATGCGGTGGTCTTCGGTGGCGAAGGGCGAGAAGTAGGTCACGTTCTGGAGCGGCATGGTCGCGCCTTCCCAGACCGTCCCGACCATGCCGACATCGACGATGCCGTCCATCACCGCCTCGCGGGTGTCGGTGAACTTGTAGAGCGTGCCGGCGTAGTTCTCGTTCCACGAGACCTGGTAGTCGCCCGCCTCGGCGAGGATGCGGTTCACCTCCGGCTGGAAGGTGTTCTTCATCGCATAGACCCAGATGTTGGCCTCCGGGTGCGACGAGCCGATGTTGACGGTGATGGTCTGTTGCGCGGCGGCGGCGCCGGCGATCAGGGCGGCGAGCGCGGTCGCGCCCGCAAGGCGGCTCAGTTTCATGGGTTTCCTCCTCTGGCGGGGGCCTTCTTGCGGGCCCCGAATGAGTTCAATCGTCTAGTGCGCCGAGCGCGCGCAGGATGCGTTCCGGCGTGAAGGGCATCTCGGTCACCTGCGCGCCGAGCGGGCGCAGGGCGTCGTTGATCGCGTTCATCACCGCCGCGGGCGCGCCCGCCGTGCCGGCCTCTCCTGCGCCCTTGGCGCCGAGCACGCTTTCGCGCGTCGGCGTCTCGACATGGCCGATCGCCATGTCCGGCATCTCGGCCGCCATCGGCACGAGGTAGTCGGCCATCGATCCGTTCAGCAGCTGCCCGTCGGCGTCGTAGTGGATCTCCTCGTAGAGCGCGCCGCCGATGCCCTGCACGATGCCGCCGCGGATCTGCTCGTCCACGAGCTGAGGATTGATGACCCGCCCGCAGTCCTCCACGCACCAGTGCTTCAGGAGGGTCACGACGCCGGTCTCGACGTCGACTTCGAGGTAGGAGGCCTGCACGCCGTTGGTGAAGGCGAAGGGGTAGTCCGAGGTGATGAAGTGCCGCGTCTGCACGAGTTCGCGCGGCAGGCCCTTCGGCAGCGTGTCGCCGCGGAAATAGACGATGCGGCCCAGTTCCTCCAGCGGCAGCCGCGGCGCGCCGCCCTCGGCGTCGACCACCACGCCGTCGCGGATGTCGAGCGCCGCGGCGTCCGCCTGCAGCATCGCCGCCGCGACTTCGAGAATGGAGTCGCGCAGGGCGCGGGCCGACAGCAGCGCCGCCTCGCCGCCGATGCCGGCCCCGCGAGAGGCCCAGGTGCCGCCGCCATAGGGCGTAACCTGCGTGTCGCCCGTGACGACGCGCACGTTCTCGGTCCGCACGCCGACGCCTTCGGCCACGACCTGTGACAGCATCGCCTCGGTGCCCTGACCCTGCTCGGTGACGCCCGAAAGCGCGACGATCGAACCGTCGGGGTCCATCCGCACGGTGCAGCCGTCCTGCGCCGAGATCCGGGCGCCGCCGATGCCGTACATGAAGGGCGAGGGATTGGTCAGTTCGATGAAGCTCGCAAAGCCGAGACCGCGATGCACGCCCCGGCCGCGGGCCTCCGCCTGGTCGGCGCGCAGCGCGTCGAGATCCATCAGCGTGAGCAGCTTGTCCATCGAGGCGTGGTGCGACAGGCCCTCGAAGCGCATCTTCGCAGGCGAGGTCGCGGGATACGCGTCGTCGGCATAGAAGTTGCGCCGGCGCATCTCGACGGGGTCGAGCCCCAGCTCGGCCGCCGCCATGTCGACCAGCCCCTCGGTGATCGCCACGGCGATGGGGTGGCCGACGGCGCGATACTGGCACGTCGGCGTCTTGTTCTGGAAGACGACCGTCGTCTGCGCGCGGTAGTTGGCGAAGACGTAAGGGCCGCCGCAGAGGTTCACCACCTGGTTGCCCTCGATGGCGGAGGTGCGCGGATAGACCGAATAGGGCCCGATCGCCGTCCAGTCGTCCACGTCCATGGCGAGGATGCGGCCCTCGGCGTCCACCGCGAGACGGGCGGATATCTCGTGGTCGCGGGCATGGATGTCGCTGCCGAAGCTTTCCAGCCGGTCCGCGACGAACTTCACGGGACGCCCCATGATGCGCGCGATGGCGGCCGTCGCCATCTCGTCGGGATAGACGTGGACCTTGATCCCGTAGGAGCCGCCGACGTCCTCGCAGATCACCCGCACGCGGGATTCCGGTACGGCGAGATGCTGCGCGAACACCGTCTGCATCATGTGCGGCGCCTGCGTCGCGTGCCAGACGGTGAGCTGGCCTTCGGCAGGGTTCCAGTCCGCGAGGATCGAGCGCGGCTCGGGCGTGACGCCGGTGTGGCGCGCGGTGCGGAAACGGGCGGAGACGACCTTGTGCGCGCCCGCGAAGGCCGCCTCGACGTCGCCTTCGTGATGGAGCCGGCGGAAGGCGAGGTTGTCGCCGAGATCGGGGTGGATCACCGGGGTCTCGGCGTCGAGGGCGCTCATCATGTCGGTGACGGCCGGCAGCGGCTCGTAGTCCACCTCAACCAGCGCGGCGCCCTCCTCGGCCGCGGCGCGGCTCGCGGCCGCCACCGCGGCCACGGGCTCGCCCACCCAGCAGGCGCGGTCGATGGCGATGGCGTGCTGCGGCGGCGACTTCAGCCCCTTCAGATGCGCCAGCACCGCGACCCATGGGCTGCACACGGCCGCGATCTCCGCCCCGGTGAAGACGCGCAGGACGCCCTTGACCGCCAGCGCCTCCGCCGCCGCCACCGCGCCGATGCGGGCATGGGCGTGGGGCGAGCGCACGAACGCGACATGGACCATGCGCGGCGGCGAAAGATCGTCGACATAGCGCCCGCGACCCTGCGCCAGACGCGGCGCGTTGGGCCGCGGGACGGTTCTGCCGATGTAGGAGTTGGGGCGATCGGGGTTGTCGAAGCGGATGGTCATGCCGTCTTCCCCCCCGCGCGGGCCTTCGCCACCGCCTCGACGGCGTCGACGATGGCCTCGTAGCCGGTGCAGCGGCAGTAGTTGCCCGACAGGTGATCCCGGATCCGCTCGCGGCTCGGCGCCGGGACGATGGAGACGAGCTCCTGCGCCGCGACCAGCATCCCCGGCGTGCAGAAGCCGCATTGCAGCGCATTGCGGGCGACGAAGGCCGCCTGGAGGTCGGCGATCTCCCCGGTCTCCGACAGGCCCTCGACGGTCCAGACTTCGGCGCCATGGGCCTGCGCCGCAAGCATCAGGCAGCCGCGCACCTGAAGCCCGTCGACGCGGACGGTGCAGGCGCCGCAGACGCCGTGTTCGCAGCCGGCGTGGGCGCCGGTCAGGCCGAGGTCCAGCCGCAGGAAGTCGATCAGATGCCGGCCCGCCGGAACGCGCGCCTCCACCGCCTCGCCGTTGACCGTCAGCGCCACGTCGATCTGCTGGGGAAACATGTCCGTCACGTCGCGCCTCCTTCCATCCGGGCCGCCGCGCGGCGCAGGAGCACGCCGGCGAGATGGCGGCGACAGGCGGCGCTCGCCTGCGTGTCCGACGGCGGGTCGATCTCCGCCTTGAGCGCGGCCGCGGCGCCCGCCATGTCGCCCGCGTCGAGCGCCCGCATGGCGCCCTCGGCGAGCGCAGGGCGAGGCCCCAGCGAGAACAGGGCCACGCTGTGCCGCCCGCCCCTGCGCGCCAGGCAGAGCCCCGCGAGCGCATAGTCGCCGCGCCGGCGCGCGACCTCCTCGATGACCTGCGCGTCGCCGCGGGCCTGCTTCGGGACGATGATCGCCGTCAGGATCTCGCCGGCCTCCAGCGCCGTCTCGAAGGTGTCGCGGAAGAACGCCGTCGCCGGCATGGTACTGGTTCCCGAAAGGCTCTCGATCTCGAACGTCGCGCCGAGCGCCAGCGCGCAGGCCGGAAACTCGGCCGCCGGGTCCGCGTGGGCGACGGCGCCGCCGATGGTGCCGCGGTTGCGGATGGCGGCGTGGGCGATCAGGCCGACCGCCTCCGCCAGCACAGGCGCATGGGCGCGCACCAGAGGGTCTTCCGCGATCTCGGCGTGCCGCGTCAGCGCGCCGATGCGCAGGGCGTCGCCCGCGTCCTCGACGCCGCGACAGGCGCCGAGCGCGGAGATGTCCACGAGAACGTCGCCTGCGGTGAGCCGCATGTTCAGCGCGGCCACGAGGCTCTGTCCGCCGGCCAGCACGCGCCCCGCGCCGCCGGCCTGCGCCAGCAGTTCCAGCGCATGGCGCAGGTCCGACGCGCGCGCATACCCCGCCACCGAAGCCTTCATGGCTTCATCTCCGCTTCCCCCCTGCGCCCGTTTCGGGCTGTTATCGAACGCGTCCAAAGCGCTCTTGATCGAATGATCTATATTGCGCGCCGCTTTGCAAGCGGAACATGCTTCGGGGCCGGGTCGGGAGATGCGCATGGCGGAAACCATCGGAGCGGCGCGCAGCAAGTCGGCGAGGCGACGCCTCCCCCCCGACGAGCGGCGGCGCCAGATCGTCGACGGCGCCGTCGCCTTCTTCGCGGATGTCGGGATCGAGGGCGCGACGCGCGACCTCGCGCGACGCCTCGGCATCACGCAATCGCTTCTCTTCAACTATTTCGCGACCAAGGAGGAACTGCTCGAGGCGGTGTATGCGCGCGTGTACCTCGACCGGCTTTCGCCCGACTGGCCGGAGCGGCTTCGGAACCGGTCGACGCCCCTGCGGGACAGGCTGCTCGCCTTCTACACCGAATACAGCAAGCTGATCTTCGAGTACGAGTGGATGCGCATCTTCATGTTCTCGGGGCTCGCGGGCGCAGCGCTGAACCGGCGCTATCTGGATCATCTCGGCGAAATGATCCTCGGTCCGCTGCTGGCAGAGCTGGTCGAGACGGCCCGCCGCGGCCCGCCGCCGACGATGGAGGACATCTGGAACCTCCATGGCGGCATCGTCTACATCGGCATCCGCCAGCACATCTACCGCATGCCGTGCCCCGAGGACGCTTCGGTCGCCATAACCCGGGCCGTGGACCGGTTTCTGTTCGCCTTCGGGCTCGACGAGCGATCCGGCGCCGCGCCGCGACAGGCGGCGCGCTGATCCGGACGACGGCGACGCGGCGGGAAGCGCGGGGCGCGGCCCGGACGCATCCGATGCGCCGGCGCCCTCGCCGCTCAGCCTATGGTCGGGAGGGGCGCTGGCGGCGCGCAGCGCGCAGCAGCGGCGCCGCGAGCGCCAGGAGCGTCACGAGGATGAGGGCCACGGCGATCGGGTGGTCGGTGAAGAAGGCGACGAAGCTTCCGTCGGTGATGATCAGCCCCTGCCGGAGACTGATCTCCAGCGTCGGCCCGAGCACCATGCCGATCACCAGCGGCGGCATCGGATAGCCCTGCCGGCGCAAGAGAAAGCCCACGACGCCCGCCGCGGTCATCACCACGAGGTCGAACGGATTGCCGTTCACGAAGTAGACGCCGACAAAGCAGAGCAGCGTCACGGTCGCCAGCATGAACCCTTCGCGCATCCGCAGCAGCGGCGCGGCGAAGCGCGCGACCAGCATGCCCATCGGCAGCAGCGCCAGATTGATCACGAAGAACCCCGCGAAGATCGCCGCGATAAGGGTCGGGTTGTCGGTCATCAGCCGCACGCCCGGAGTGACGCCATGCAGCGTGAGCGTGGCCAGCATCACCGCGGTGACCGCGTCGCCGGGGATGCCGAGAGCCATGGTCGGCACCAGCGCGCCGCCGGTCACGGCGTTGTTCGCCGACTCGGAGGCGATGAGGCCGTCCGGCTCTCCCGAACCGAAGCCGGCGCGACGCGGCGAGGTGCGGCGCGCCTCGGCGTAGGAGATGAAGGCGGCGGTCGCCGCGCCGGTCCCCGGCAGGATGCCGACGCCGCAGCCGATGGCGATGGACTTCACGAGCCCGCGCACCCGCCCCTTGAAGGCCCGCAGCCGAGGCAGCGTCATGCCGTCATAGCGCACCAGCGCCGCTTCGCCGTCGCCGGCCTGCGTCAGCCGCAGCAGCACCTCCGACAGCGCGAACACGCCGATGACGACCGCAAGCAGGTTGAAGCCGGCGATCAGGCGGAAATCACCAAAGGTGAGGCGCGGCGCGCCGGTGATCGGGTCGCCGCCGACCGTGGCGAGCATCAGCCCGACGGCGCCGGCGAGCAGGCCTTTCGACAGCGCCCCCTCGGAGACGGAGACGATGCAGGTCATGCCGAGCAGGATCAGCGCGAAGGTCTCGATCGGCCCGAAATGCAGCGCGAAGGCGGCCAGCTGCGGCGCCGCCATAAGCAGCACCACCGCCGAGGTGAGACCGCCGAGCACCGAGGCCACGGTGGCCCAGCCCAGCGCCTCTCCCGCCTCGCCGCGCAGCGCCATGGGGTAGCCGTCGAGGCAGGTGGCCGCCGACTGCGGCGTGCCCGGCGTGTTGATCAGGATGGCCGAGATCGACCCGCCGTAGACCGACCCCGCATAGACCGCGATCAGCAACAGCACCGCCGGCGCCTGGGTCATGGTCAGCGTGAAGGGCAGGACCATCGCGACCGCGACCGTCGAGCCTATCCCCGGCAGCGCGCCCATCACGACGCCGAGCAGCGTGCCGAGCAGCAGCGCGAGCATGGCCTCGGGCGTCAGCAGCAGGTCCAACGCGGCGGGCAAATTCTCAAGCACGCGCAGCCCCCCTCAGAACCACCAGGCGACCGGCGAGTTCGGCAGCGGCATCTTCAGCACATGGTTGAACAGCGCCGTCAGCATTCCCGGCGCGACAAGGGCGAACGCCGCCGTCTCGAACCAGCGGAACCGCCCGGCGAGCCCCAGAATGAGCAGCGACAGCAGTGCGCCGCCGATGAAGAACCCCAGCCACCGGAACGCCAGAGCAAAGGCCAGCATCCCGACCGCGGCGGCGACCGTCTTGCCCCAGCGCACGCCGCCGGCGGCGTCGGAGCCGCTGGCGGGGCCCGCGCGCAGCTCGGACAGCACGACCAGCGCGGCGAACGCCACCCACGCCCCGAGGACGATCAGGGGAAAGAACGCGGGGTCGAAGGCCGGCCCCATCGCGTCGTCCCGCGCCGCCAGCGTCGCCGGCGCCAGAGCGGCGCCGGTCAGGAGCAGCGCGAGCGACGTCAGCAGTCGCTCGCTGAACAGCCGCGCCATGTCGGCGTCTTCCCGCTAACCGCGGCGGCGCGCGCGATCAGCGCAGGCCGGCGGCGTCGATGATCGCCGCGCTCGCCGCGAACGCGCCGCGGTAGAAGGCGTCGAAGGCGGCGGCGTCGCGGTATGCGAGCACCGTGTTGGTGTTCGCTGCGAACTCCTGAAAGCCCTCGGCGTCGACGGCTTCGCCGCAGGCCTCCGAGAGCTTGCGCACGACCTCAGGCGGCGTGCCGGCGGGCGCGAACAGACCGCCCCAAAGATACAGCTCGTCCAGGGGCGGCTGGATGCCGACCTCGGCCGCCGTCGGCACGTCGGGCAGGGAGGCGAGCCGCGCGTCGCTGAACACCATCAGCGGCGTGAAGTCGCCGCTGCGCATCAGCAGTTCGGTGTCGGCGAAGAACTGGATCGTGTTTGACGCCATGCCCTGAAGCGCGGGGCCGGAACCCTGGAAGGGCAGATGCCGCACCTTGTCCGCCAGTCCCAGCCCGGCGAAGGCCGCGACGGCGGAGAGATGCGTGATGGCGCCCGGACCCGACGAACCGTAGAGATAGCGGCCGGGGTTGGCCTCGATCTCCGCGACCATCTCCGCGACGGACTGGAACGGGCTGTCGGCGTTCGCGAACAGGATGGTCGGCGAGGCCGCGATCGAGCAGACCGGGCTCCAGCTGTCGACGCCATAGGGCACGTCGCGGATCTGCGGCTGAACGGTGGCGACCGTGATCGACCAGTAGCCGAGCTGGTAGCCGTCCGGCGCCTGCTGGGCGAGCGCCGAGGCGGCGACCGTTCCTGCGCCGCCGGCCATGTTCGACACATAGGCGTCGCCGGCCAGCGCCGCGGCGAAATGGGGCGCGAAGGCGCGGACCAGCAGATCGGTGCCGCCGCCGGCGTTGAACGGCACCACCAGGTTGATGGGCCGCTCGGGGAAATCGGCCGCCGAGGCCGCCGCGGCGGCGAGGGCGATCGCCAGCCCCGCCCCGAATGTCCGTTTCGCCTTCTGCATGTCGTCCTCCCGGCATCGCGCCTGCGTCGCGCGTTTTAGGGAACGTGTCACGGTCATTGGTAACGTTGTCAAGACTGCAATCAGGCAATAATGTTGCTCCGCCATGCCGGAGAGGGGCTCGCCATGACGTCGCCGCCCGTCGAACCGCCGCCCGTCGAAGCGCCGCAGCGGCGGCCGACGCTGAAGGATGTCGCGCGCCGGTGCGGGGTCAGCGTGATCTCGGCCAGCCGGGCCATGCGCGCCTCGCCCCATGTCAGCGCCGAGCTGCGCGGGCGCGTCGAAAGCGCGGCGGCGGCGCTGGGCTATCGGCCTAACCGGATCGCGGGATCTCTGCGCGCGCAGTCGGCGTCCCTTGTCGCGGTCATCGTGCCCTCCGTCCGGCACGAGGTGTTCGCAGAGGTGCTGGACGGCGTCGACGACGCGCTTGCCGGCAGCCCGTTCCGCCAGGTTCTGGGCATATCGCACTACGATCTCGTCCGAGAGGAGGAGATCCTGCGCGACCTGCTCAGCTGGCAGCCCGCCGGCGTGATCATCGCGGGACTTGAGCACACCGAGGCGGCGCGCGCGCTGCTCGGCGGCTGCGCCAGTCCGGTGGTCGAGTTCATGGACATCGACGGCGAGCCGATCGATCTCTGCGTCGGCGCCTCGCAGGCCGAGGCGGGCGCGATGATGGCGCGGCACCTGCTGGAGCGCGGCAGGCGCCGCATCGGCTATGTCGGCGCGTGGGGCGAGCGTCCGGCGCGGTCGCTCAAGCGGCGGCTGGCGTTCGAGGCCGCGCTGGCGGATGCGGGCGCGCCGCTCGCCGCGCGGCTCATCATGGACGAGGCGTCGGGCTTCAGGGTCGGGCGCGAGGCCTGCGCCGAGCTGCTGCGCCGGCGCCCGGATCTCGACGCGATCTTCTTCGCCAACGACGATCTGGCCGTCGGCGCGCTGATGTACTGCAAGGAGGCCGGGATCGACGTCCCCGGCGCCGTCGCGCTCGCGGGGTTCAACGGCCTCGACCTCAACCTCGCCGTCCGGCCCGCGCTGACGACGATCGAAAGCCCCCGTTACGAGATCGGACAGACGGCCGGCCGGCTGGTCCGCGAACGGCTCGGCGGCCGAGCCGATCTGCCGCGCGTCAACGCCCTGCCTCTGCGCCTCCGGCAGGGTGAGACGACCTAGGCTCCGGCTTGAAGCGGGTCTCCGCCGGCCGCGCAGGCGGGGTTCGAGCGGACTGCTTGAGTCTTGCCGCTCAGGCTCCGCGCCTCGGCGCGGTTCGCTCGCTCGCTGACCGGTTCAGTCCGCTCGAAGAAGGCCCTGGCCGCCTCTGCTGCGGGTCGAAGACGCCGCAAGCGCGCCCTCCAGCGCCGCGGCGGCGCGATAGATCAGGGGCTCGCCGAGCATCGGGCCGACAAGCTGCGCGCCGACCGGGCGGCCGTCCGGCGTCAGGCCGCAAGGCAGGGAGATCGCCGGGTGGCCTGTCGCGCAGGTCGGCGCGGTGTTGGGCAGCATCGAGAAGGCCGCGGCGACGATCTCCTCGCGGCTCGCGCCCGGCGGGGGCAGCGGCTGCGCCGCCATCGGCGTCGTCGGCATGAGCAGCAGGTCATGCTCGGCGAGCGCGGCGTCATAGGCGGCGGTCAGCCGCCGGTTGAGGTTCTGCGCCTTGCCGTAGAAGCGGCCGCGATGCCGCGAGCTCATGTAATGGCCCATCAGGATGCCGAGCTTCAGCGTCTCCGACAGCTCGTCGGCCCGGTCGCGCCAGCGCGCGTGGGCGTCGAGCATGCTCTCCAGATAGACGCCCTTCATGTTGGTCCCGTAGGCGTTCTGGCGCATCATCAGCTCGGTTGCGCCCTCCAGGAAGATCGGCGTCCAGATCGCCGCGCCGACGGCGTGCAGCGGCATCGAGATTTCGCTCACCCGCGCGCCGAGCCGCGCCAGGGCGGCCCCCGCGGCGCGCACCTGCGCGTTCACCGCCTCCTCGGCGCCGGCCATGGCGAAGCTCTCGGAGACCATCGCGACGCGCAGCCCGGCCGCGCCACGGGCCAGCGCCTCGGTGTAGCGCTGCGCCGGCGCACCGCTCTGGCGCGGGTCGAGCCCGTCCGGCCCGGCCATCGCCTCCAGCATCAGCGCGTTGTCGGCGACGGTGCGGGTCATCGGCCCGACATGGTCGACGGTGGCCTCGACCGCGAAGACCCCGGTGTAGGGCACGAGGCCATGGGTCGGCTTCATGCCGACGATCCCGCAGAACGAGGCGGGGATGCGGATCGAGCCGCCCTGGTCGCCGCCGGTCGCCATGTCCACGACGCCCGCCGCCACCAGCGCGGCCGAGCCGGAGGACGAGCCGCCGGCGTTGCCGCCGGGAACGGCGGGGTTCTCGACCGGGCCGGAATGGCTGGTGTGGCTGCCGCCCGAGGCGCAGTAGTACTCGCACACGGCCTTGCCGCGGATTTCGGCGCCGGCTTCCAGCAGCCGCGTGACGATTGTGGCGTCGATCTCGGGAATGTAGCCTTCGAGGATCGAGGAGCCGTTCGTCATCGGCATGCCCGCGACGCAGACGTTGTCCTTGATCGCGACGGTCCTGCCGAACAGCGGCCCGCGCGGCGCGCCCCTGATCGTTCCAAGCGCGGCCCAGGCGCCGAACGGGTTCTCCTCCGGGTCGGGGCGGCGGCCCGGCGTGCGCGGATACTTCGTCTCCGGCAGCGGCTCGGTCATCGCGTCCACGATGTCGTAGCTGTCGAACAGGCCCTGCATCAGGCCGCGAAAACTCTCCGCGTCCGCCTCCGACAGAGCCAGCCCCAGCTCGCGCCCGACCGCGCGCAGCTCGTCCGCGCCGGGCCGGCGGATCGTCACATCGACTTCCAGTCGCCCGCGGCCTCGAAGGCGGCGGCGGCCTGGTAGATCGTGCTTTCCGCCCAGTGCTTGCCGACCAGCATCGCGCCCACCGGCAGCCCGTCCGCCAGCGCGCAGGGCACGCTCATCGCCGGGTGGCCGGTCACGTCGAAGGGCGCGGTGTTGTTGAGCATCTCGAAAGCGCGCTGCAGCACCTCCGCCAGCGGCGCGTCGGGCTTCGGGATCGGCGTGGCGCGCATCGGCGTCGTCGGCATCAGCAGCAGGTCGTAGGCGCCGAGCATCTGGTCATAGGCCGCCCGCAGCCGCCGCGCGATGTTCTGCGCCTTGGCGTAGTAGTGGCCGCGGTGGTGGCGCAGGAAGTACTCGCCGGTGAACATGGTGATCTTGAGCGTATCCGACAGCTCGTCGGCCCGGCTGCGCCAGTTCGCGTGCGCGTCGAGCAGCGACGTCGTGTAGAGCCCCTTCCAGCCGGTGCCCATGCCGTTGCCGGTCATCATCTGGTTGGTGGCGCCTTCCGAGGCGATGGCCGCCCAGATCGCCATGGCCTTGTCGTGCATCGGGATGGAGACTTCGTCCACCGAGGCGCCGAGGTCGCGGAACGCCGCAGCGGCGCGCCGCACCGCCGCGTCGACGCAGGGCTCGCTTTCCTCGCGGCTGAAGCCTTCGCGCACCATGGCGATGCGCAGCCCCCGCGCGCCGCGGCCAAGCGCGGCTGTGTAGGCGTCGGTCTTCGGGGCGTACTGCCGGGGGTCGAGCCCGTCCTCGCCGGCCAGCACCTCCAGCATCAGCGCGTTGTCGGCGACGTTGGCGGTCATCGGGCCGGTGTGGTCGATCGTCGTCTCGATGGGCATGACGCCGGTGTAGGGCACCAGACCGTGCGTCGGCTTCATGCCGTAGATGCCGCAGAACGACGCCGGCATCCGGATCGAGCCGCCCTGGTCGCCGCCGATGGCCATGTCCACCTGCCCCGACGCCACCACCGCCGCCGAGCCCGACGAGGAGCCGCCGGCCGAGTAGCCGCGCTTCCAAGGGTTGTGCGTCGGCCCGGTCGCGTTGGTGTGGCTGCCGCCCGAGAAGCAGAAATACTCGCAATGCGCCTTGCCGAGGATCGTCCCGCCGGCCTCGAGGATGCGGGTGACGATGGTCGCGTCGATGTCGGGCGTGTAGCCCTTCAGCGTCGAGGCGCCGTTCATCATCGGCACGCCGGCGAGGCACACGTTGTCCTTCAGCGCGATGGTCTTGCCAGAGAGCGGCCCGCGCGGCGCGCCCCGCACCTCGGTCCTGACATACCAGGCGTTGAGGGGGTCCTCCTCCTCGGTCGGGCGGCGCCCTGCGGTGCGCGGGAACTCCACCGCCGGCAGGTTGTCGGGCATGGCGTCGAGGATGTCGTAGCGCTTCATCGAGCCTTCCATGAGCCCGAGGAACTCGCGGATGCGCTCGTCCGACAGGTTCATGCCGAAGTCGCGCACGATCGCCTTGAGCTGGTCGAAACTGGGGCGCTGGACGGT